>NZ_JAEIMH010000115.1:0-23523 GCF_016464295.1 Streptomyces sp. N35
GGGCCCGCACCTTGAGGGTGCGGGCCCTGTGGTAACAGGGATCGAGCCGATGTCGAGCGCAAGTCGACAAACCGTCAGAACCGCTCCACCGCCGCGGCCATGGCCGCGACCGTCAGCTCTCGACGGGCAGCACGGACCCCTTGTACTTGTCCTCGATGAACTGCTTCACCTCGGGCGAAGTGAGCAGCTCGGCCAGCTTCTTGACCCGCGGATCGCTCTCGTCGCCCTTCTTCACGGCGAGGATGTTGACGTACGGGTTGTTCTCGACGGACTCGAGATGGATCGAGTCGTCCTTCGGGCTGAGGCCTGCGTCCAGCGCGAAGTTGTTGTTGATGACGGCCGCGTCCACATCGTCGAGGGAGCGCGGCAGCTGGGCCGGTTCGAGCTCCTTGATGACGAGCTTCTTCGGGTTCTTCGTGATGTCCGCCGGTGAGGCGGTGGTGCCCGCGTCCTTCTCGAGCTCGATCACGCCCTGGGAGGCGAGCAGTTGCAGCGCCCGGCCCTCGTTGGTGGTGTCGTTCGGGACGGCGACGACGGCACCGTCCTTCAGCGAGGACACATCCTTCGTCTTCTTCGAGTACACGCCCATCGGCGGCAGGTAGACCCCGGTCACCGACGTGAGGTCCGTGCCCTTGGACTTGTTGAAGTCGTCCAGGAACGGCGCGTTCTGATAGAGGTTGGCGTCGAGGCTGCCCTCGTCGAGTGCGGTGTTCGGCAGGACGTAGTCCGTGAACTCCTTGACCTCGAGGTCGAGGCCCTTCTTCTTCGCCAGGTCCTTCTGGATGTACGCGAGAACCTCACCGGCGGGCACGGGTGTGGCACCGACGACGAGCTTGCCGTTCTTGTCGCCGCCCGAGGCCGGGTCCGCCCCGCCGCCGCAGGCGCTCAGTGCGACGAGCGCACCGGCGACCGCGACGGCGGAGACGACCTTCTTACGAGCGGAAATGCTGTGCCGCATGGCGCGCCCTCCCCTGGTTCCGTGTTCTTAGAACGCGGGCTCGACGGCGCCGTCGAACTTGTCGTCGATGTACTTCTTGACCTCGTCGGAGTTCAGGAGCTTCGCGAGCTTCTTGACGCGCGGGTCGTTCTCCTGGCCCTTCTTGACCACGAGACCGTTGGCGTACGGGTTGCCCTTGGGGGTCTCGCTGACAAGAGCGTCCTGCTTCGGGCTGAGGCCTGCCTCGACGGCGTAGTTGCCGTTGATCACCGCGGCGTCGACGTCACCGAGCGAGCGCGGCAGCTGGGCCGCCTCGATCTCCTTGAACTTGAGGTTCTTGGGGTTCTCGGCGATGTCCGCGGGGGTCGCGTCGAGCCCGGCGCCGGTCTTGAGCTTGATGATGCCGTTGGCGTCGAGCAGCTTGAGCGCGCGGCCCTCGTTGGTGGTGTCGTTGGGCAGCGCGACGGTCGCACCCTTGGCCAGCTCGTCCGTCTTCTTGATCTTCTGCGAGTAGAGGCCGAGCGGCTCCAGGTGGACGTCGTTCACCCAGACCAGGTCGGTGCCGTTCTTCTTGTTGAAGTCGTCGAGGTACGGCTTGTGCTGGAAGTAGTTGGCGCCGACGGAGCCGTCCTGGGTCGCGGTGTTCGGCTGGACGTAGTCCGTGAACTCCTTGACCTCCAGGTCGAGGCCCTCCTTCTTCGCCAGGTTGTCCTTGACGTAGGTGAGGATGTCGGCGTGCGGGGTGGGGCTGGCGGCGACGATCAGCGGACCGTCGGCGTCGGCCGAACCGGAGCCGCTGTCGGAGCCGCAGGCCGCGAGGCCGAGGGTGAGGGCTCCGGTGGTGAGAACAGCAGCGGTGATCTTGGCAGTGTTACGCACGAAAAGTGCCTTTCTCCAATGGGTGGTGCGACCCGGCGGCAGGTGCCGGGGGCATTGCTGTGGGGGGAGTTCGGAAATCCGGGGGGACGCTCAGGAAGCCTTGGTCGGCTCGGCGACCGCGGCGGGTGCCGGGGTGTTGCGGAGCAGACGGAGCTTGGGGGTGGTCGAGCCGCGGCCCTTGCGGGAGACGGCGCGCGCAGCGTAATCGCCGATGAACTGGATCACGGAGATCACCACGGCGAGGATCGCGATGGTGACCCACATGAGGCCGGTCTCGAAACGCTGATAGCCGTACGTGATGGCGATGTTGCCCAGTCCGCCGCCGCCGACCGCGCCGGCCATCGCCGAGTAGCCGATGAGCGCGACGACGGTGGTGGTGGCGCCGGAGATCAGCGAGGGCAGCGACTCGGGGACGAGCACCTTGCGCACGACGGCCCAGGTGTTGCCGCCCATCGACTGCACGGCCTCGACGAGCCCGTGGTCCACCTCGCGTACCGAGGTCTCGACGAGCCGGGCGAAGAACGGGATCGCGCCGATCGCGAGGGGCACGATCGCGGCCTCGACACCGATCGTGGTGCCGGTGATCGACCGGGTCAGCGGCATCAGGGCGACCATCAGGATGATGAAGGGCATCGAGCGGCCGATGTTCACGATCTGGCCGACGACCTTGTTCACGGCCGCGTTCTGCAGCAGGCCGCCGCGGTCCGTGAGGACCAGGAAGACACCGAGCGGCAGTCCGCCGATGATCGCTATCAGGGTCGACCAGCCGACCATCCGCAGCGTCTCCAGGGAGGCGGTCTCCAGGAGCGGCTGCATCTCGTTCCAGGTCACTTCGCGACACCTTCCTTGACGAGCAGCGGGTTCGCGGCGCCGTCCGTGACCAGCAGCGGAGCGGCCGCTTCGTCCCCGGCCACCTCGACCTGGAGGCCCTGCTCGCGCAGGAAGCCGATCGGCACGACGTTCTCCTCGTACCGGCCGGGCAGTTCGATCCGCATCCGGCCGACCTGCTTGCCGCCGACGGTGTCCATCGCGGCGCCGAGGATCGAGATGTCGATGTTGTACGTACGGGAGAGCTGCGAGATGACCGGCTGGGTGGCGGCCTCGCCGTGGAAGGTGACGTCGACGACGGTGCGGTCCACGTCGGTGGCCTCTCCGCTGACCGGGAACAGGGCGTCGGCGAGCTGGGAGCCGGGGGTGGCGAGCAGCTCGGCGACCGTGCCGGACTCGACGATCCGGCCGCTCTCCATCAGGGCGGCGGAGTCGCAGATGGTCTTGACGACGTCCATCTCGTGCGTGATCAGCAGGACCGTCAGGCCCAGCTGCCGGTTGAGGTCGCGGATCAGCTCGAGGATCGAGCGCGTGGTCTCCGGGTCGAGCGCACTGGTGGCCTCGTCGGAGAGCAGCACCTTCGGGTCGCCGGCCAGAGCGCGGGCGATGCCGACGCGCTGCTTCTGACCGCCGGAGAGCTGGCTCGGGTAGTTCTTCGCCTTGTCGGCGAGACCGACCAGGTCGAGCAGTTCGAGCGCCTTGCGGGAGCGTTCCTTGCCGGAGACGCCGAGGATTTCGAGCGGCACCTCGACATTGCCCTGCACGGTGCGCGAGGACAGCAGGTTGAAGTGCTGGAAGACCATGCCGATCTTGCTGCGGGCCTCCCGCAGCTCCTTGCCGGCGCGCGGTCCGCGGCCGGCGAGGGCGGTGAGGTCGACGCCGTCGACCGTCACGGTGCCGGAGGTGGGCCTCTCCAGGAGGTTGATGCAGCGGATCAGGGAGGACTTGCCGGCGCCGGACTGGCCGATGACGCCGAACACCTCACCCTCGCGCACCTGGAGGTCGACTCCGTCGAGGGCGGTTACTTCACGACCGCGTGAGCGGTAGACCTTGGTCAGGCCGGAAGTGGTGATCACTGGGGTTTCCGTCACTGTCGAGTGCGCGGCGCAGCGTGTGCACCGGGCACGGGGCATTTCTTCTTCGGAAGTTCGACAAGCCGAGCACGTCCGAGGGCACAGCTGTGGCCGTGACTCGGCGGAGGAATTTCGTCGTGCGCGGAGGCCGGCCGGATCCTTCGACCTGAGGTCGCAGAAGGTGGCTCAGCGGTCTCGCTTCGGGGCGCGAGTGTGGTGCAGGGGCCCTCTAGAAGGCGCGCATTCGACACATACAACGAGCACCGGGCGTCATCATCGCCTCGGTCGCAAGGGTGCGGCTGCTCGTCGTGGTCATGGGATCAAGTAAAGCAGACAGGCTTACGAGCGGATCACGGCTGTCCGCAATGCGGACAGCCGCACCCAGGGAGCGGACATCCGGAGGGGGTCAGTCTCTGGCCGTGAGCTCCACGCCACCGTCGATGGCCTGCGCGAACACGGCCGACAGGTCCTTCACCACGTAATCCGCAGACAGCTCGTCGGCGGTGTGCGTTGTGGTCAACGCCACGGTGATCATGCCCGCGGCGCGGCCCGACGCGAGTCCGGCGGGCGCGTCCTCGAAGACCACGCAGCGGGCCGGGTCGACGCCGAGGCGCTCGGCGGCGAGCAGGAAGGGCTCGGGGTCGGGCTTGCCCCGGGTGATGTCGTTGGCGGCGATCATCACGGGGAAGTCGATGCCCACCTCGTGCAGCCGGGCCTCGGCCAGCGGCCGGGTCGCGGAGGTGACGACGGCCCAGCGGTTCCGCGGCAGCGAGGTCACCAGCTCCTTGGTGCCGGGCAGTACGACCACACCGCCGGGCACGTCCTCGACCTCGAGCTGCTCGATCCGCGCGAGGGCCTCGGGGATCTTCTCCGAGGGCAGCAGCTCGGAAATGATCTCGACCGCCGGGCGGCCGTGCAGCTCGACCCGCGCGAAGTCCTCCGCGGTGATCCCGTACTCCTCGGCCCAGCGCCGCCAGCAGCGGTACACGGACTCCATGGAGGAGATGAGGGTTCCGTCGTTGTCGAACAGGAGGGCTTCGGCCTGGATCTTCATGGTTTCGACCCTAAGCGGCACGGCCGAATGCCGGCGACCGGGTATCGCCCCGGCCCGCGACCGGGTAGCGCCCCGGCCCGGGCGCGGCGGGCCGTTTGGGCCGTATTAGGCTTCCGGGCATGCTCGACGCCCTGACGATCGCGACTTCGGTGGCCGCGCTCGCCCTTGCCGCCTGGTGCGGTTTCGCCGCCTTCCGTGACCAGCCGACCAAGGACTGGCACTTCATCGGCATGGCCGTGGTGACGCTGCTCACGGTGGTCCAGCTGATCGTGGGCATCGTGCACCTGACCGGCGACAACGACCCCGAGCAGGGCACGACGCTGTTCGTGGCGTATCTGATCGGCACGGTCTGCGCGATTCCGGCGGTGGCCTTCATGTCGCTTGCCGAGCGCAGCCGTTGGGGCAGCGCGACCGTCGCCGCGGGCGCCGTAGTGCTCGCCGTGCTCGAGGTGCGGCTCTATGACATCTGGGGAGGCTGAGATGTCTTCGACACCTGGGGAGGCCGAGATGACGGACAGCGCCAAGCCCGTCGGCACACAGCGCACCAAGCTGATCGGCGGCCCCGGCATGCTGCTCGTCTGGCTGTACGGGGTGATGGTGGTCGGCGCTGTCTCGCGCTCGGCGTACCAGATCTCCTCGGAGTTCGACCGCGCCCCGCTCGCCTACTCGCTCTCCGCGATCGCCGCCCTGGTCTACGCGTTCATCACGTACACCCTGGTCCGCGGCGGCGAGACGGCCCGCAAGGCGGCGCTGGCCTGCTGCGCCGCCGAGCTGGTGGGCGTCCTCGTCGTCGGGACGTGGACGCTGGTGGATCCGTCCGCGTTCCCCGACGCCACGGTGTGGTCGGACTTCGGGATGGGCTATCTGTTCATCCCGGTGCTGCTGCCGGTCACCGCGGTGTTCTGGCTGCGCCGGGCCCGTACCGCCGCAGCCGTCTGAACCGTCCGGCCTCAGGCACTCGCCGCATACGCCGCCGGTTCCGCGTCCTTGGCGAGGGTCACCAGGGTCAGCCGCTCGCTGACCGGCTGCGTCGCCACCGCCACGTAACCGTGCTTGCGGTAGAGCATCAGGTTGTTCTCCGAGCGGTGGCCCGTGAACAGCTGATAGTGCTTGACCGCGCCCGCCGCCGCGAGCCGTTCCTCGACGGCGATCAGGAGCCGGCCGCCGAGCCCGTGGCGCTGCATCCGGGGATGCACGATCAGTTTGTTGATCCGCGCCGTTCCGTCGGTGTCCACGGTGCCGCGTACCGAGGCCACCACTTCGGGGCCGAGCCGGGCCACCAGGACCGTGCCACTGGAGAGTTCGGCCTTGATCGAGTCGAGCGACTGGGTGAGCGGCTCGATCGAGTAGTCCCCGTAGATCTCCGCCTCGGTCTGATAGCAGAGGTACTGCAGTTTGAGGATCTGCTCGGCGTCCTGCTCGGTCGCCGCAGAGATGGTCACGCTCATGCCCATGTGTGCATGCCTCCCGCTCACCTGTCCGCCGGTTGCTTACGTCGCACCTTTCCCCTCCGGTCAGGTGCCGCAACCTCCGCCGCGAGGATTCTGCGCAGACAACCCAGGCATCGGGAACGTTCCGGGCCCAGACTGCCCTGTGAGATACCCAACTCCCCTGCGATCTCACGGTAGGTGAGGTCCTGCCGGGACAGCAGTGCCGCAAGGAGCTCGGGGCATCGTCCGGGCAGCCGGCGCACGGCGTCACGCACGGTCCTGTGGTGTTCCGCGCGCAGGGCGAGGCGTTCGGGGCAGGCCTCGACGGCGGCCGCGGGTTCGGCTTCGTAGGACGTCTCGGCCCGGGTCGTACGACGCAGTCTCCGGGCCTCCCCGCGCACAGTCCTGCGCAGCCAGTCGGCGGGCGCCGGAGGTGGCCCTGCCGCGTGGATCCGCTCCAACAGACGGAGCCACACGTCCTGTTCGAGGTCGGCGGGTTCGACGCCCGCGGGCGCCTCGGCGGCGGCTTCGGCCCTCAGCAGGGGACGCAGCTCGAGCAGCAGATCGCTGGTGTTCATGCGGCTCAGGACTGGGGCGCGCCCCCCAAACGGAGCCGGGGGGGGGGGGGGGGGGCCGCAAAGGGAGCCCTGGGCAAGGGCGTTGACGATCAGTCCCAGAAGTCCGCGGCGGCGAGCAGCCCCGTATCCGGGTTGTCGGTGAAGATCCCGTCGATACCGGTCTCGAACCAGACCTTGAAGGCCCCGAAGGCGTCCCCGTAGTCGCTCGCCACCGTGCCGCGGCGGAACTCGGCCGGCAGGAAGGTGTTCTCATTGCGCATCGTGTACGGGTGCAGGATCAGGCCCTCGGCGTGGGCGTCGCGCACCAGCGTGGTCGGCTGCGTCAGCTTGCCGCTCGCGTCCCTCGGGATGATCAGGTCGAGGGTCGGGCCGATGCCCTGCGCGTACGAGGCGATCCACGCCAGACCCTCGGGCTTGACCAGATCGGCGACCGTGCGCGGATCACCGGCCTCGACGAAGTCCCACGGCCGGGAGGCCGCGGAGGAGAGCAGCACGACCAGCGGGGCGTCGACCAGCTTGTTCAGGCGCTCGATGCTGCTCGGCTCGAAGGACTGCAGGAAGTTCGGGGAGTGCTTCTTGTGCCGCCCGTACTTGCGAAGGAGCTTGGCGAGCCGCTCCTCGAGCCCCAGGCCGATCCCCCGGAAGTACGTCGGGTGCTTGGTCTCGATGTGCAGCCAGATCTCACGGCCGCGCTTGCGTCCTTCGCGCTCGGCCCACTGGAAGACCTCCTCCAGGGTGGGCACCTCCCAGCGGCCGTCGTAGAGGGTGTTCTCCTGGCGCGTGCCGGGGATGCGCTCCTTGGCGCGCAGCGTCTTCAGCTCGGCGAGCGTGAAGTCCTCGGTGAACCAGCCCGTGTACGAGACCCCGTCGACGCTCTTGGTCGTCTTGCGGCCCGCGAACTCGGGGTGGTCGGCGACATCCGTCGTGCCCGTGATGTCGTTCTCATGACGGCATACAAGGTGGCCGTCCTTGGTCGGCACCAGGTCCTGCTCGATCACATGGGCGCCCATGTCGAGCGCCGACTGGTAGGAGCCGAGGGTGTGCTCGGGCCGGTAGCCGCTCGCGCCCCGGTGCGCGATCACGGTCGGCACCGGCAGTCCTCTGAAGCCGCCGCCGCGGCGCTCGTCCGCTCTCGCGGCCGGAGCTGCGCCGAGTGCCGCGCCGCCCGCCCCGAGGACCGCGGTGGTCAGCACCGCCCGCCGCCCCGGTCCGCCGCTCTGCTGCCCGTTCGCCTTGCCCTGCGTCATCGGTGTCCTTCCGACGTCGTACGCGGCCGTACGTGCGATGAGGCTCAGCAGTACGTGCCCGTACGAGGAGTAGTAGCCGTCCGTCTGTGATGTCCCGCACCTGCCCACGCGAGTGACCGATGCTAGGGGGCCGGATGTGACGAAGGGGAGCCTGTGAAGCCAACGGAGCACAAACTCAGCGCAAAGCCACGTCAACTCTGCGTATCCACGTGATGAACCCGACGTGCAACGACAGTGGAACCGCGAGTATCGTCCTCACCTGCACTGACAACCCCGCCAGCCTTTGACACCGGAGGACTCGTTGTCCCGCTTCACCCTCATCAAGGCAGTACTCGGCCCGGTCCTGCGCCTGATGTTCCGCCCACGGGTGGAGGGTGCGGAGAACATTCCGGGCACGGGGCCCGTGATTCTCGCGGGCAACCACCTCACGTTCATCGACTCGATGATCATGCCGCTCAGTGTGAAGCGGCAGGTTTTCTTCATCGGCAAGGACGAGTACGTGACCGGCAAGGGCATCAAGGGCCGTGTCATGGCCTGGTTCTTCACCGGAACCGGCATGATCCCCGTCGACCGCGACGGCGGCCGCGGCGGAGTCGCAGCGCTGATGACCGGCCGGCGTGTGCTCGAGGAGGGCAAGGTCTTCTCGATCTACCCCGAGGGCACCCGCTCCCCCGACGGCCGCCTGTACCGGGGCCGCACGGGCATCGCCCGCCTCACGCTGATGACCGGCGCGCCTGTCGTGCCCTTCGCGATCATCGGCACCGACAAGATCCAGCCGGGTGGCGCGGGTGTGCCGCGGCCGGGCAAGGTGACGGTGCGTTTCGGCGAGCCGATGGAGTTCTCGCGGTACGAGGGCATGGACCGTGACCGTTATGTGCTGCGGGCCGTCACCGACTCGGTGATGTCCGAGGTGCTCGCGCTGTCCGGCCAGGAGTACGTCGACATGTACGCCACGAAGGCCAAGGCCGCCTGAATCCCGGGAGCATCCCGGGCGCGGTCACTCCTCGTCGGTGCGGGCCGGCAGCCGGAGCGTGAAGGTCGCCCCCGCGCCGAGCGTGGAGGTCACCCGTACCTCTCCGCCGTGCGACTCGATGATCTGCCGGACGATGGCCAGGCCCAGACCGGCGTGACGGTCACGTCCGGGCTCACGGTTCTGTCCGGGCTCACGGTTCTGGCCCGCCTCGGCACTCCGTCCCGGCTCACGGCTCTGTCCCGCGTCCCCGCTCGCGCGCCAGAAGCGGTCGAAGACCTTCTCCCGGTCGGCGTCCGCGATGCCCGGGCCCTGGTCCGTCACGGACGTCAGGACCCGGCCGTCGTCGTCCCGGCCCGCCGTCACCGTGATCACGGATCCGGGCGGGGACAGGCGGACCGCGTTGGAGAGCAGATTGCCGACCGCGCGCCGTAGCGCGTCGTGGTCGCCGATCACCATGAGACCCGGCGGCAGCCGCCCGCGGATCACCACATCGCCTTCCGCCGCCCGGAGTTCGAACTCCTCGCAGGCGTCCGCGACCGCCGCCGACAGGTCCACATCGCTGTCGGCGAGTGCGGGGGCCTGACGGCGCGCGGTGGCGAGCAGATCCTCCACCAGCCTGGTCATACGGGTGGTCGCGCGGTCGACCACCCGTACCGCCGCCCTGCGTTCCTCCTCGTCGGACTCCTCGGCGTTCAGGACCGCGTCGAGGTTGGCGCGGATGATCGCGAGCGGGCTGCGCAGTTCGTGGGAGGCGTCGTCGATCAGCCGGCGCTGGGCGTCGAAGGCGTCGTCGAGGCGTTCCAGCATGGAGTCCACGGTGTCGGCGAGATCGCGCAGTTCGTCGCGCGGGCCGTCCAGACGGATGCGCTGGGAGAGGTCGGTGGCCTGGATGTCGGCCGCCGTACGGGAGATGGAGCGCACCGGGCGCAGCACTCGGCCGGAGAGGATCCAGCCGATGCCCAGGCTCGCGACGGCCACTCCGCCGAGCACCACGAAGGAGACCTGGCGCAGGTTGGCCAGGGTCTCGTAGTTGACCGCCGCCTCGACCTCCTCGACCTTGACCCCCTGGAATTCGTACGCGAACCGGCCGTCGATGTACTTCTGCGCGGTGAACTGCTTGGTCACCGGGTGCGCTTCGCCACTGCGCTCGACGGCGAAGTAGACACCGCCGAGTACGAGGGAGGTGAGGGCGAAGAGCAGCGCCGAGTACAGGACGGTGAGGCGGAAGCGGATGGTGTGGGTGAAGGCGGGGAGACGGAGGCGCATCCTGCGGCGGGGGCTCGTGACGAGGTGGGGGCGCCTTACGAGCCGGGAGCTCTTCACGAGGCGAGGACGTTTCATGACGCGGGCGTCTCCTTGAGGCGGTATCCCGCACGGATCACCGTCTCGATCAGGGGCTCCTCGTCCCCGGTGATCTTCCGCCGCAGTGAACCCACCGTCACCCGGACGGTGTTGGTGAACGGATCGGCATGCTCGTCCCACACATGCTCGAGCAGCTCCTCGGTCGGCACGACCCGGCCGGGGCGCGTCATCAGATAGTGCAGTACGCCGAACTCCTTGGGCGTCAGCTGCAGGGGCCGCTCCCTGCGGAAGGCTTCGAAGCGGGCGGTGTCCAGGCGGAGTTCACCCACTTCCACGACCGAGGTGCCGCCTTCCTCTCTGCGCAGCAACGCCCGTATACGGGCGAGCAGTTCGGGCAGCGCGAACGGTTTGACGAGATAGTCGTCGGCGCCCTCGTCGAGCCCACGGACCCGGTCCGCGAGCCGGTCGCGCGCGGTGAGCATCAGGATCCGCGGCCCGCCGGACGCGGTGCGCACCGCCCGGCAGACCGCGAAGCCGTCGCCGTCCGGCAGTGTCAGGTCGAGCAGTACCAGGTCGTACTCGTTGACGCCGAGCTTTTCCAGGGCGGAGGCGACGTCGGGGGCGGTGTCCACCGCGTACCCCGCTCTGACGAGGCCGACCTTGACTGCGGTGACGAGGTCTTCCTCGTCCTCGACGAACAGCAGCCGCATGCGCAGCCCCTCCCTCTCTCGGTTCAGTCGCCCGCGACGATCGACTCGGCGGACCGCAGCGCCTCACCCACGGGGATGGCGAAGCCGATGCCTATGGAACCGCCGCGTTCCCGGTCGAGGGTGGCGATGGCGGTGTTGATCCCGATGACCTGTCCGTCGGCGTCGACCAGCGGGCCGCCGGAGTTGCCGGGGTTGATGGAGGCGTCGGTCTGCAGGGCGCTCTGATCGCCGTCGCCGAGGCTGACCTTGCGGTCGAGCGCGCTGACGATGCCGGAGGTCACGGTGCCGGAGAGGCCGAGCGGGGAGCCGATGGCGAGCACGGTGTCGCCGACGGCGGGCTCCGCGTCGGGGGCGAGGCGGGCGGGGGTGAGGCCCCGGGTGCTCTCGGGCCGCAGCACGGCGACGTCCAACGCCGGGTCGGTGCCGAGCACTTGGGCGGGCACCCGCCGTCCGCTCTGCAGCACCACGACGACTTGCGGGCTCTCGCCGACGACATGGGCGTTGGTGAGGATGCGTCCCTCGCGGTCGAAGACGAACCCGGATCCCTGGCCGCCGGGCGCTTCGACGGAGAGCACGCTGGGCAGCACCTGCGCCGCCACGGCGTCGAGTCCGGCGGAGTCTCGGCCGGCGGGGGGCGGCGCGGCGCCCTCGTCCCCCAACCGGCCGGCCCCCGAACCCGCGCCGCCCCCGGCGAGCACCGCGGCGACGATCGCGGCCAGCACCGGACGCGCGGTGCGCTGCCGGGGCGGCGCGGCCGGCTCGGGCGTCGGGTGGTACGGCCGCGCCGGATACGGCTGCCCGAACGGGGGCGGCGGCCGCCCCGGGGTGAAGGCGGGACCTCGGGGCTCGCCCAGACCCTGGTGGTAGGGGTCGCTCATGCTTCCTCCCAAGTCAGCGTCACGGCCATCGCGCGAGGCATCACGCCGACCGTGCAATGCATCACGTCGACCGCGCGAAGCGGCACGGCAGCCGCGTGCGGCGTCACGGCAGCCGCGAGAACCAGAGCAGCGACGCGGCCGCGGTCAGGAGCGCCGCCGCCAGGCCGGCACCGACGAACCACGCCCACACCTCACGCTCCTCCGTGCGATGTCCGACGGAGCTGCCGATGTCGTCGTAGACCTCCTCCAGTTCTTCCCCGGACGCCGCCTCGTGGAAGTCTCCGCCCGTCGCCGAGGCGAGCTCTTCGAGTGCGGGGCCGTCGACGGGTACGGGTACCCGTCCACCCGAGGGCGTCTCGATCGCCCCGTCCTGCGTGCCGTACGCGATGGTCGAGACCGGGATCCGCGCCTCGGCCGCGGCGGCGGCCGCCGAACTCACCGAGCGTCCCACCGTGTTGGCGCCGTCGGACAGAAGGACGACATGCGCGGGCGGAGGGTTCTCACCCGCTTCGGCGTCGAGCCGTCGTACGGCGTCGCGCGCGGCGATCACCGCGTCGCCTATGGCGGTCCCTTCGCCGGTACGCAGGCTCTCGATGGCCGTCCGGAGCGCTTCCCGGTCCGTGCCCGGCGGCACGGCCACCGGCGCGGAGCCGCTGAACGGCACCAGGCCCGCGTTGGACCGCTCCGGCAGCCGTTCCACGGAGCCGAGCGCCGCGTCCTGTGCGGCCTCGAAGCGGCTCGGCGCCACATCGGTCGCCTCCATGGACGCCGAGACGTCGAACGCGACCATGGTCGTGGCCCGTTCCCGCGGCACCCGGGCGTCCACGCCGGGCCGGGCGAAGCCGACGACCCGCAGGGCGAGTGTCGCGCAGAACGCCGCCGCGGGGACGTGCCGGCGCCAGCCGGGACGCGAAGGCGCCACCTTGTCGAGCAGATCGAGGTTGGTGAAGCGGACCGCGTACTTCTCGCGTCTGCGCTGCATCACCACGTAAAGGCCGATGAGCGCGACGAGCGGTACGAGGAGCAGGAGCCAGCCGGGCGAGCCGAGGGTCATGCCACACCTCCGGACCTGCGCTGCTGCTCCGCGAGATGGCGTACGACATCACGGACCCAGTCGCGGTCGGTGCGCAGCCGCAGATGGGCCGCGCCACCGGCCCGTATCGCCTGCTCGATCTGGGCACGCTGTTCCAGGGCGGCGGCCGCGTAGCGCTCCCGTAACCGACGTGCCTGGGTGGATACTTCGCGCCGCCGGCCGGTCTCCGGGTCCACGAGGGTGAGCAGTCCGACCGGGGGCAGCTCCAGTTCGCGCGGGTCGACGGTCTCGACGGCGAGCACCTGGTGGTGGCGCGCGACGGCCCGCAGCGGCCGCTCCCAGCCGTCCTCCAGGAAGTCGGAGACGACCGCGACAAGTGCGCGCCGCCTGAGGGAGCGAAGCGTGCGCAGAGTGTCGCCGAGGGAGTGCAGCTGCGGGCCGGCCGCGACCCGGGGGCGGTCCAATGCGGCGTACAGGATCGACAGGAGATGGCGGCGGCCGGTGCGCGCGGGGATGCGCAGGATGCCGCCGGGTCCGGTGATGTGGGCGCCGATGCGGTTGCCGGAGCGTTCGGTGAGGAAGGCGACGGCCGCGGCGGCGCCGACCGCGAGGTCGCGTTTCTCCATCCGCCCGGTGCCGAAGTCCATGCTGGCGGAGGCGTCGAGCACGATCCAGGTGGTGAGTTCGCGTTCGGCCTCGGTGAGGCGGACATGGGGGACGGTGGTGCGGGCGGTGGCGTTCCAGTCGATCCGGCGTACGTCGTCGGAGCCCGGTTCGTAGACGCGGGTGCGGTCGGGTTCTGTACCCGGGCCCGTGTTCAGGCCGCGGTGGTCGCCCTGGAGCATGCCGTCCACGCGGCGCGTGAACAGCAACTGAAGGTGCCGCAAGGCCTGTTCGGGGGTCAGCTCGCCGAGCGCGGTCATGCCGCCTCCTCCCCGGCGGTGACCTCGCGCGGGCTGATCCTCGGCTGTTCGACGGCCGCGAGCACCTCGTCGACCAGGGCCCCGGGCTCGACCCCGTCGGCCAGGGCGTCGAAGGACAGGACGAGGCGGTGCGCCATGACGTCGTGGGCGAGTGCGTGTACGTCGGCGGGCAGGACGTAGCCACGGCCGCGCAGCAGGGCCAGCGCACGGGCGGCGGCGACCAGGCCGAGCGTGGCGCGGGGACCGGCGCCGTGCGCCAAGCGCCCTTCGGGACCGGCCAGTTCACGGGTCGCGCACACGAGCCGGACCGCGTACTCGGCCACCGCGTGGTGCACGAACACCTCGTCGGCGGCGCGTTGCAATGACAGGACCACGGACGGGGTGAGCACACGGCGCGGGCGCGGCGGGTCGGTGCTCATGCGGTAGAGGATCGCCAGCTCCTCGGACTCGCTCGGCACGTCGATCTCGACCTTGAGCAGGAACCGGTCGCGCTGGGCCTCGGGCAGTTGGTACACACCCTCGGACTCGATGGGGTTCTGCGTGGCGAGTACGAGGAAGGGTTCGGGGACCTCGATGGTCCTGCCGCCGAGGGAGACCTGTCGCTCGGCCATCACTTCGAGCAGCGCCGACTGGACTTTGGCGGGGGCCCGGTTGATCTCGTCGGCGAGCACCACGTTGGCGACGACGGGCCCGGGTTCGACGGTGAAGGTCTCCTGGGACGCCCGGTAGATCCGGGTGCCGGTGATGTCGGACGGTACGAGGTCGGGGGTGAACTGGATCCGGGCGAAGTGCCCGCCGACCACCTCGGCCAGGGACTTCGCGGCGAGCGTCTTCGCGACTCCCGGCACGCCCTGCAGCAGACAGTGGCCGCGGGCCAGGACCGCGGTGAACATCCGCTCCACCATCCGGTCCTGGCCGACGATCACCCGCTTGACCTCGAACAGCGCTTCTTCCAGAAGCTTTTGGTCATCGGGTGCGAGGGCGACGCTCACAGCGCCTCCGCCGGAACCCCGGAGGCCGGAGCGCCGCTGCCCTTGCCGGGGCAGTCCTCCTTGCCGGCCGTATCGCCCGCTCCGGCTCCGCGTTCGTCGACGACGATCCGCACGTGCTTCGGCGAGTCTCCGCCGTCGTCGGCGAACGCGCCGCCGGCTCCTGTGGCGATGCCCGCAGCGGCGAGTGCGGCGACCGAGGCGAGGACGTACTTGCGCGTACGAGACATGAGTCTGGCCTCCAGAGCAGTAAGGGCTCGGAAGGCCAGACCATCATCACGAGGCGAAAACGGGCTTAAAGAGCCCTCGGCGTCCTGCTGAGCGGTCAGTGCTCGACTCAATGAGCGGTCAGTGCTCGACTTACTGACCTGTCAGTGCTCGACGCCGTCCTCCAACTTCTGCCCCCGCAGCAGGAACCAGGCCGCCACCGCGGTGGCGAGCAGCACCGCCGAGGCCACCCCGGCGGCGGTCTCGAACCCGCTGGTGAAGGAGTTCTGCGCCGCGGAAAGGAGCGCCGCCCCCTGCTCCTGCGGCAGGTCCCTGGCCGCCTCGACGGCCCCGCCGAGCGAGTCGCGTGCCGCCGCGAGCGTGTCCCCGGAAACCCCCGCGGGCGCCTCGAACCCGCGGTAGATGCCGGTCACCACGGAGCCGAGCAGGGCGATGCCGAGGGCCGCACCCAGTTCGTACGCCGTCTCGGAGACCGCGGACGCGGCGCCCGCCTGCTCCTTGGGCACGGCCGTGAGGATGACGTCCGCGGTCACGGTGAAGGCAAGCCCCGCGCCCGCGCCGCCGATGAACAGGGCCAGACACATCTGCAGCGCCGGAGTGTTCGCGTCGAGCAGGGTGCACGCGGCCAGGGCGAGCCCGATCGCGGTGAGACCACCGGACACGGCGAGCCGCACCGATGCCCTGCGGGCGATGACACCGGCGTACAGGCCGGTGAGCACCGCCCCGATGGCGGCGGGCAGTTCGATGAGTCCCGCGTCCAACGGCGAGCGCATCTGCACCAGTTGGAGGAACTGCGAGAGGAAGAACACCAGGCCGGAGAGGCCGAGGATGGTCAGGAGGTCGGCGAGCACCGCGCCCGAGAAACCCCGGTGCTGGAAGAGCCGCATGTCGAGCAGCGGCGATGCGAGCTTCATCTGCCGTCGCGCGAACCAGATCAGACAGAGCGCGCCGAGGACCGCGGACACGGCGATGTCCCACCGGAAGCCGTGCACCGCCGCCTCCTTGATGGCGTACACGACCGCCACGATGCCGACCAGGGAGAGGCCGACGCTGATCAGGTCCCACGGGCCCGGGTTCGGGTTGCGCGATTCCGGGAGCATCTTGATGCCGACGATCACCAGGACCGCCATCACGGGCAGGTTGATCAGGAAGACCGAGCCCCACCAGAAGTGTTCGAGGAGCGCGCCGCCGACGACCGGTCCGACGGCGGCACCCGCGGAGGCGGCCGCGCCCCAGATGCCGATGGCGACGCTGCGTTCCTTGGGGTCGTGGAAGATGTTGCGGATCAGGGCGAGCGTGGACGGCATCAGGGTCGCACCGGCGACACCGAGCAGCGCCCGGGCCACGATCATCATCTCGGGGCTGGTGGCGTACGCGTTGAGCACCGACACCGCGCCGAACGCGACGGCGCCCACGAGCAGCAGTTTCTTACGGCCGATCCGGTCGCCGAGGCTGCCCATGGAGACCAGCAGACCGGCGATCACGAAGGAGTAGACGTCGCCGATCCACAGGAGCTGGGTGCCCGAGGGCTTCAGGTCCTCGCTGAGGAACGGGGTCGCCAGACCGAGCACCGTCGCGTCGACGGCGACGAGCAGCACCGCGAAGACAAGGACGGCCAGTGCCAGCCAGCGACCCGGATGGCGTTCGATCTGTGGTGCGGGCGCCTGCTGTGCGCTGGTCATTTCTCCACGCTCCGTCGTACACCGCCGAGCAGCAACTCGACGATCATGAATTGAAAGTCCTTGGCGGCGACCCGGCCGTCCTGCACGGCCCAGGCCCCGGAGCCGACCAGGCCGTAGAGCGCCTCGGTCAGCCACACGGGCGACAGGTCGATCCGGAACTCACCGGACTCCTGGCCCCGGCGGAACAGGGCCGAGATGCGGTCGTCGATCCGGGTCCAGCCCTCGTTCATCGCATCCGTCTCGAAGAGCTGGTTCTCCGTGACGAGGAAGGCGAGGAATCCGGCGACGGGCTCCACCTCGGCGACGAGCCGGCGCACGGCGTCGGCGGCGTCCCCCTCGTCGAGCCGTGCGGCGTCGAGCGCGGTTTCGAGCTGCTCGAGACCCAGCGCTTCGAGCGCCCGGATCAGGGCGTCCCGGCCGGCGAACTGCCGGTGCAGGGTGGCGCGGCTGATCCCGGCCGCCTTGGCCACTTCGTCCATCGTGGACGTGGCCTTGCGGGTCAGGAGCGCTGCGGCGCTGCGGAGGATGTGCTCACGGTCGACTGCCATGAGACGACTGTACCCCAGGTGAGACATCAATGTCTCACCTGGGGTACGAGCGTCTCCAGCACCGCTGCTCCCGGGCGCCCGCGGGGCCAACGCACGAACACCCCCGTCCGGGAGCGCGCTGCTCGTGCGCGCCTCCGGCGGGGGTGCCGCTGTGCCCACCCGTGCCGCCCTGCGGCACGACTGCCCACAGCCGGGTGGAGCTGGAGCTACTTCTTGGCGTCCGCCCAAGCCCGCTGGACCGCCAAGTCCTGCTTGACCTCGGCCAGTTGGACCGCCACCGCGGACGGCGCCGTACCGCCGCGCCCGTTGCGGGAAGCGAGCGCGCCCGGAACGGTGAGAACCGTGCGGACCTCGGGGGTCAGATGGGCCGAGATCTTCGCGAACTGCTCGTCCGTGAGCTCGTCGAGCTCCGTGCCCTGCGCCTCGGCGACCTTGACGCACTCGCCCGCGACCTCGTGCGCGACACGGAACGGCACACCCTGCTTGACCAGCCACTCGGCGATATCGGTGGCGAGCGAGAAGCCGGCCGGCGCCAGCTCCTCCAGACGCTCCCGGTGGACGGTGAGCGTGGCCATCATCCCCGTGAAGGCGGGCAGCAGGATCTCGAGCTGGTCGCAGGAGTCGAAGACCGGCTCCTTGTCCTCCTGAAGATCACGGTTGTACGCGAGCGGCAGCGCCTTCAGCGTCGCCATGAGCCCGGTCAGATTGCCGATCAGCCGGCCGGACTTGCCCCGCGCCAGCTCGGCGATGTCCGGGTTCTTCTTCTGCGGCATGATCGACGAGCCGGTGGAGAACGCGTCGTGCAGCGTCACGAAGGAGAACTCCTTCGTGTTCCAGATGATGACCTCTTCGGCGATCCGCGAGAGGTTCACACCGATCATCGCGGTGATGAAGGCGAACTCGGCGACGAAGTCACGCGAGGCGGTGCCGTCGATCGAGTTGCCCGAGCTGCCGTGCTCGAAGCCGAGGTCCTTGGCGACCGCCTCCGGGTCGAGGCCGAGCGAGGAGCCGGCCAACGCGCCCGATCCGTAAGGCGATACGGCCGTGCGCTCGTCCCACTGCCGCAGCCGCTCGGCGTCCCGCGAGAGGGACTGCACATGCGCGAGTACGTGGTGGGCGAAGAGCACCGGCTGGGCGTGCTGCAGATGTGTACGACCCGGCATCGCGACGTCCGGGTGCGCCTCGGCGAGACCGACGAGCGCGTCCTGGAGGTCGGCGATCAGGCCGCCGATGATCCGGGCGTGGTCGCGCAGGTACATCCTGAAGAGCGTGGCCACCTGGTCGTTGCGGGACCGGCCGGCCCGCAGCTTGCCGCCGAGGTCGGGGCCGAGCCGCTCGAGGAGGCCACGCTCCAGGGCGGTGTGGCAGTCCTCGTCGGCGATCGTGGCGGTGAACTCACCACTCACGACGTCCTGTTCGAGCTGGTCGAGCCCGCCGATCATGCGCGCGAGCTCATCGGCCGTGAGCAGCCCCGCCTTGTGCAGCACGCGGGCGTGGGCGCGCGAACCCGCGATGTCGTACGGCGCGAGGCGCATGTCGAAGTGGACGGACGCGGACAGCTTCGCCAGCGCCTCGGCGGGTCCGTCGGCGAAGCGGGCGCCCCACAGGCGGGGGGTGGCGGCGGGGGGGGTCCCTGGGGGGGGGTCCTCAAGAGGGGGGGGGTGGTGCGGCCGCCCCCCCGCCAGGGGGCGGGGAGGCGCCTGACGCTACGTGCGACTGACGTTACGTGCGGCGGGCGCCGGTCAGTCGGTGCCGAACTCCATCGCGGCCCGGTCCAGGGCCTCGTCGTCGTCCGCGGCCTCGCCGCGCGAGGCGATCGCCTGGGCGCCGCCCTCGGGCATGGTGCCGATCAGGCCGGTGGCGGCCGCGGACTCCACACCGAGGATGCCGAGACTCGCGTACTGCTCGAGCTTGGCGCGCGAGTCGGCGATGTCGAGGTTGCGCATGGTGAGCTGGCCGATCCGGTCGACCGGACCGAACGCGGAGTCCTCGGTGCGCTCCATGGAGAGCTTGTCCGGGTGGTAGCTGAAGGCCGGGCCCTGGGTGTCGAGGATCGAGTAGTCCTCGCCGCGCCGCAGCCGCAGCGTGACCTCGCCGGTGACGGCCGCGCCGACCCAGCGCTGGATCGACTCACGGACCATCAGCGCCTGCGGGTCCAGCCAGCGGCCCTCGTACATGAGACGGCCGAGCCGCCGGCCCTCGTTGTGGTACTGGGCGAGGGTGTCCTCGTTGTGGATGGCGTTGACGAGGCGCTCGTAGGCGGCGTGAAGGAGGGCCATGCCGGGGGCCTCGTAGATGCCGCGGCTCTTGGCCTCGATGATGCGGTTCTCGATCTGGTCGGACATGCCCAGGCCGTGCCGGCCGCCGATGGCGTTGGCCTCCATCACCAGGTCGACGGCGGAGGCGAACTCCTTGCCGTTGATGGTGACGGGCCGGCCCTGGGCGAAGCCGATGGTGACGTCCTCGGTGGGGATCTCGACCGACGGGTCCCAGAATTTCACGCCCATGATGGGGTTCACGGTCTCGACGCCCGTGTCGAGGTGCTCGAGGAGCTTGGCCTCGTGGGTGGCGCCCCAGATGTTGGCGTCGGTGGAGTACGCCTTCTCGGCGGAGTCCCGGTAGGGCAGTCCGTGCGCGACCAGCCACTCGGACATCTCCTGGCGGCCGCCGAGCTCGGCGACGAAATCGGCGTCGAGCCAGGGCTTGTAGATCCGCAGGTTGGGGTTGGCGAGCAGGCCGTAGCGGTAGAACCGCTCGATGTCGTTGCCCTTGTACGTCGAGCCGTCGCCCCAGATCTGGACGTCGTCCTCGAGCATCGCCTTGACCAGCATGGTGCCGGTGACCGCGCGGCCGAGCGGCGTGGTGTTGAAGTACGCACGGCCGCCGGAGCGGATGTGGAACGCGCCGCAGGTCAGTGCGGCCAGGCCCTCCTCGACGAGCGCGGCGCGGCAGTCCACCGCACGCGCGATCTCCGCGCCGTAGCTCTTCGCGCGGCCCGGCACCGAGTCGATGTCGGGCTCGTCGTACTGGCCGATGTCGGCGGTGTACGTGCACGGGACGGCGCCCTTGTCGCGCATCCACGCGACCGCGACGGAGGTGTCGAGACCACCGGAGAAGGCGATGCCGACGCGCTCGCCGGCCGGAAGGGAAGTGAGGACCTTGGACATAGGAAGAGTATGCATCACTCCGCATGGTCATGCAACCGCGGGATGGTGCTGCCGCACTTCGGGGTCGGTCGAGGACGCGGCAGAGGAGATGCCGCAGGTCGTACGGCATCTCCTCTGAGGGGATCTCGGTCTGCCACCCGCTGATCGCGCAGGCGGAGCGGGCCGCTCAGCGCTCGTTCTGAGTGAGCCGCAGCATGTGATCGGCCAGGGCCTGGCCGCCGGCCGGGTCGCGGCTGATCAGCATCAGGGTGTCGTCGCCGGCGATGGTGCCGAGGATGACGTGGAGTTCGGCCTGGTCGATGGCGGAGGCGAGGAACTGGGCAGCGCCGGGGGGTGTGCGCAGGACCACGAGGTTGGCGGACGCCTCGGCGGAGATGAGGAGTTCACCCGCGATGCGCTTCAGGCGCTCCTCCTTCGCCGACTCCCCGAGCGGCGCCTGCGGCGTACGGAACCCGCCCTCGCTCGGCACCGCGTAGATCAGCTCACCACCGGTGTTGCGGATCTTCACGGCCCCGAGCTCGTCGAGGTCCCGCGAGAGCGTCGCCTGCGTGACGTGCAGCCCGTCGTCCGCGAGCAGCTTCGCCAGCTGGCTCTGCGAACGCACCGGCAGCCGGTTGAGGATGTCCACGATCCGGCGGTGCCGTGCGGTGCGCGTCTGCGGTACGGACGGCCCGCCCTGCTCGTTCTCCTGCGCCTGGCTCATCGTCGTCGTCTCATTCCGCGTCACTCACTCCCCGTCGGCCGGCCGGCCGCGAGCGCCTGGTCGAGGATGCCGGGCAGCGCCTGGAGGAACGACTCCACCTCGGCGTCGCCGATGGTCAGCGCCGGCATCAGGCGGACCACATCGGGGGCGGGTGCGTTCACCAGGATCCCGGCGTCCTGAGCCGCCTGCTGCACCAGGGGCGCGAGCGGCTCGGTGAGCACCATACCCAGCAGCAGGCCCGCACCCCGGACATGGCCGACGAGGGTATGTCCGGAATTCTCGATTCCGTCAATGAGCTTCTCGCTCATCGCCTTGACATTCTCGAGCAGCCCTTCGGCCTCGATCGTCTCCAGTACGGCGAGTCCCGCGGCGCAGGCGATCGGGTTGCCGCCGAAGGTCGTGCCGTGCTGGCCGGGCTGAAGCAGGTCGGCCGCGGCCCCGAACGCCACGACCGCACCGAGCGGAAGGCCGCCGCCGAGCCCCTTGGCGAGCGTGACCACATCCGGCTCGACGCCCTCGTGCGCGAGGTACTCGAACCACTGCCCGGTCCGCCCGATCCCGGTCTGCACCTCGTCGAGCACCAGCAGGGTCCCGGTGGCCCGGGTGATCTCCCGCGCGGCCTTCAGATAGCCGGCCGGCGGTACGACCACCCCGTTCTCGCCCTGGATCGGCTCGATCATCACGAAGGCCGTCTCGGACGTCACGGCCGCGCGCAGCGCCTCCACATCCCCGTACGGGACATGCGTGACATCACCGGGCAGCGGCGTGAACCCTGTCTGCTTGCCGGGCTGTCCGGTGAGCGCGAGCGCACCCATGGTCCGGCCGTGGAAGCCGCCCTCGGTCGCGACCATGTGGGTGCGTCCGGTGAGCCGGCCCAGCTTGAAGGCTGCCTCGTTCGCCTCCGTACCGGAGTTGCAGAAGAACACCCGGCCCTCGCGGCCGAAGCAGCGCAGGAGGTGCTCGGCGAGCGCGACGGTCGGTTCGGCGATGAAGAGGTTGGAGATCTGGCCGAGGGTCGCGACCTGGTCGCTGACCGCGCGGACGACCGCCGGGTGGGCGTGACCGAGCGCGTTCACGGCGATACCCCCGACGAAGTCGAGGTACTCGGTGCCGTCGGCGTCCCAGACCTTGAGGCCCTCACCGCGGGCGAGCGTCATGCGCGGGGTGCCGTAGTTGTTCATCATCGCGCTCTGCCAGCGCTCGGCGAAGGCCGTGTTTCCGGCGGTGCTCATGCTGCGTCCCCCTCGGTCTCGTCCGGCACGACCATCGTGCCGATGCCTTCATCCGTGAAGATCTCCAGAAGGATGGAGTGCGGTACGCGTCCGTCGATCACACGGGCGGTGTGCACCCCGTTGCGTACGGCGTAGAGGCAGCCCTCCATCTTGGGCACCATGCCGCTCGCCAACTCAGGGAGCAGCTTCTCGAGTTCGGTGGCGGTGAGTCTGCTGATGACCTCGTCGGAGTCGGGCCAGTCCTCGTAGAGGCCCTCGACGTCGGTCAGGACCATCAGGGTTTCGGCATCCAGCGCAGCAGCGAGTGCCGCAGCCGCCGTATCAGCATTGACGTTGTAGACATGTCCGTCGTCCTGGGAGCGGGCGATCGAGGAGACGACCGGGATCCGGCCGTCGGCGAGCAGGGCTTCGATGGCGCCGGTGTCGATCTCGGTGATCTCGCCGACGCGCCCGATGTCGACCAACTCACCGTCGACGCACGGCTGATGCTTGGTCGCGGTCATGGTGTGCGCGTCCTCGCCGGTGAGGCCGATGGCGAGCGGTCCGTGCTGGTTGAGCAGTCCGACCAGCTCACGCTGCACCTGGCCGGCGAGGACCATGCGTACGACGTCCATCGCGTCCTCGGTCGTGACCCTCAGGCCCGCCTTGAACTCGCTGACGATCCCGTGCCGGTCGAGCGCCTTGCTGATCTGCGGTCCGCCGCCGTGCACGACGACGGGCTTGAGGCCCGCGTGGTGCAGGAAGACGACGTCCTGCGCGAAGGCGGACTTCAGTTCCTCGTCGACCATGGCGTTGCCGCCGAACTTGATGACGACGGTCTTGCCCTGGTGCCGGGTGAGCCAGGGCAGCGCCTCGATGAGGATCTGCGCCTTGGGCAGGGCGGTGTGCTTACGGGTCGTACTGGCGGGATTGCTCATGCTCTTGGGATCGCTCATGAGGAGTACGCGCTGTTCTCGTGGACATAGTCGGCGGTCAGATCGTTGGTCCAGATCGTGGCGGTCTCGGCGCCGGCCGCGAGGTCGGCGACGATGTGCACCTCGCGGTAGCGCATGTCGACGAGCTCACGGTCCTCGCCGACGCCGCCGTTCTTGCAGACCCAGACGCCGTTGATGGCGACGTTCAGCTGGTC
>NZ_JAEIMH010000116.1:0-10282 GCF_016464295.1 Streptomyces sp. N35
GGGGGCGGCGTGGGAGCTGCCCGGGGAGCCCGGGGCGGCGCGGGGGCCGGAGCCCGGCCCGCTCCCCCGCCCGGCGCCCCGGAGCCCGGAGCGCCGCTAACTGCTGATCGTGAAGTGCAGGGTCTCGTCCAGGAACGGGATCTCCAGGACGGGCTTCGGCTGCGCCATCAGCGCGAGCAGCACGATCGCCACACCGAGCGCGCCGTACGTGACCATGTCGGTGAACCGCGAGCGCACCGCCAGCATCCCGACCGACGGCAGCATCCTGCGCAGCACGGCGCCGATGAGCAGCGCGACACCGATCAGCAGGGTGCCGATGCGCCAGACGTCGAAGGCCGTGAGGACCAGGCCGAGGGCGGTCACCCCGAGCACCGTGAGCATCGGCCACTGCCGGGCCGGCGCCGGTGCGTCACCCGGCGCCGCGCGGCCGCCGCCCTCGGGGCGTGGGGTGTCCTTGGTGGACAGGGGGAAGGGGGGGGACTTTTTGGCCGGGGGGCCCCCCCCGAACACCGCCGACCGCGCTGTCGGCTCCGCGGGCTCCTGCGCCGGCCCCGCGCCCGCCGCGTCCTCGCGGCCGCCACCGTCCGCCGTCGACGCCGCGCGCTCGGAGCCTTCGCCGTCCCGGGAGACCGCGCCCTTGGGGTCTTCGCCGTCCGGGGAGACCGCCGCGCCCTTGGGGTCTTCGCCGTCCGGGGAGACCGCCGCCCTCTCGGGGTCTTCGCCGTCCCGGGAAGCCGCCGCGCCCTCAGCCGGCACTGGGGCCACCGTTCCCCGAGCGCTCGGCGGCCTCGACGACGTTGACGAGCAGCTGGGCGCGGGTCATCGGGCCGACGCCGCCGGGGTTGGGCGAGATCCAGGACGCGACCTCGGCGACACCGGGGTGCACATCGCCGACGATCTTGCCGCTCTCGTCGCGCGAGACACCGACGTCCAGGACCGCGACGCCCGGCTTCACGTCCTCGGGCTTGATCAGATGCGGTACGCCCGCCGCGGCCACGATGATGTCGGCGCGCTTGAGATGGGCGGCCAGATCGCGCGTACCGGTGTGGCACTGGGTCACGGTCGCGTTCTCGCTGCGGCGGGTGAGCAGCAGCGGCATCGGGCGGCCGATGGTCACGCCACGGCCCACGACCACCACCTCGGCACCCTTGATCTCCACCCCGTACTGGCGGAGCAGCGTGATCACGCCGTTGGGCGTGCAGGGCAGCGGGGCCGGCTCGTTCAGGACGAGGCGGCCGAGGTTCATCGGGTGCAGACCGTCGGCGTCCTTGTCCGGGTCCATCAGCTCGAGGACGCGGTTCTCGTCGATGCCCTTGGGCAGCGGCAGCTGCACGATGTAGCCGGTACAGGCCGGGTCCTCGTTGAGTTCGCGGACGACCGCCTCGATCTCCTCCTGCGAGGCCGTCGCGGGCAGCTCGCGCTGGATCGAGGCGATGCCGACCTGGGCGCAGTCGCGGTGCTTGCCGGCGACGTACTTCTGGCTGCCGGGGTCCTCACCGACGAGCACGGTGCCGAGTCCGGGGGTGATGCCGCGGGCCTTCAGCGCTTCCACGCGGACGGCGAGCTCGGCCTTGATCGCGGCCGCGGTGGCCTTGCCATCGAGAATCTGGGCGGTCATGGGACCCATCCTCGCCGATCCGGGCGTCCGGTCTCCAATCGGCTGCCCGATGGACTGGGCCACGTCCGGACGGCCCGCCGATTTCAAGATCGAGGAGGTTGCACTTGCACAACACATCTGGAATGCGGGTGGACAAGCACACGGCCCGCCTAGAACCATGTCCGGCACAGTGCCGCGGGAGTAACCGGGGGGACGGCCGCTGAACATCGAGACCTTCCTCCTCAGGCTCTGTCGTCGGACTCCCGCCTGCCCCACGACGTCTGGCACGCACGCTCGCTGCGTTGCCGAAACGCCCACGTGGCTCCGCCACGAGGGCGCTCCGGCGCCTTGCGATCGCACGCACCAGACGCCGCAGGGCCGCCCTTCGGGCGACGGCGGGAGTCCGACGACAGAGCCTGGTGCGAACCGCGTCGTCCCCGCACTACCCACGGAGGAGTCAAGCGCCATGAGTTACGGCGACCCGAACAACCCCTATGGTCAGCCGCCCCAGCAGCCGCCGGCCCAGCCCGGATACGGCTACCCGCAGCAGGCACCGCCCTCTGTGCCGCCGCAGCAGGGCTACGGCTATCCCCAGCAGCAGCCCGGCTACCCGGGGTACTCCGCCTACCCGGGCGGCAATCCGATGCAGCAGACGATGCCGGGGCTTTTGGTGACGGCCCGGGTGTTCCTGTTCATCATCTCGGCAGTGCAGATCATCGGCGCCCTCGGCTACCTCTACGTCGCGGCCATCGCCAACGACATCTCCGACACCGCCGACGACTTCGGCTCCAGCGCGGGTTCGGACTTCGCCGACGTGGCGGCCGGAGTCGGCATCGTCGTCGCCCTCATCCTCGCGGGTCTCGCCGCGCTCTCCATCACCCTCGGCGTCAAGTTCGGCAGCGGCGGCCAGGGCATCCGCGTCACCACGATCGTCTACGGTGCGCTCGGCTGCATCGCCGGTCTGATCTTCCTGTTCGTCGGCCTCGACACGGGGATGGCCAGCGCGGTGATCTTCCCGCTTCTGTGGGTCGTCTTCGGCGCCATCATCACCGCCGCCCCGGCGGTCTCCTCGGGCACCGCCTGGTTCGCACGCCCCCGCTACTGAGCGGCGTGCGTCCCGCGCGTGCAACCGGAACGAAAGGGCCGTACCTCATCTTCGTACGAAGAGGGGTGCGGCCCTTCGCGCGCGCCCTACCCTGACGGGGTCCGGCTACATGGGGGGACCAGGTGCACAGTCTGGACAGCATCATCGTCGTGCCGCCGCACTGCCCGGGACCGGCACATCAACTCAGGCTCCGCCCGGGCGAGAAGCTCGCCTTCGGGCGCGCGGTGGAGGGCCTGACCATCGACCACGAGGGCGTCTCGCGGCACGCGGGCGAGATCGCCGCGCAAGGCGCCTTCTGGATCCTGAGCAACCTGAGCCGCACCCAGACCTACGTGGTGGAGAACCCGGAGGGCGCGGGCGAACACATCAAGGTGGGGCCGGGGCGCCTGGACGCACCGGTGCCGTTCGAGTTCGCACGGGTGGTCCTGCCGGCCGCGGGTGAGCTCCTGTCGTTCGAGGTGTGGGCGCCGCGCCATGACCATCTGCCGCGCCACGGCGACGCGTTGGACGGTACGGAGACCCTGCCGGCCTTCTCGCTCGACCCCGCCAAGCGCTACTTCGCGGTGCTCGCCGCCCTGTGCGAGCCGCGGCTGCGCGGCGCCCCGCACGCCCCCGTACCGACGGTGGAGCAGGTCGTGGAGCGGCTCGCGCCCGGCTGGCCCGCGGCGAACCGGGCCACCGTGCAGTGGAACATCGACTATCTCGCGGTGAAGCTGCGCCTCAAGCCGCCCGCGGAACAGGCAGGCCCGGGGCCGCGCCTCAACGGCAAGAAGGAGGCCCTGGCCTCCCTGGCGCTGCGGTTCGATCTCGTACGGGAGGACGATCTGGCCGTGCTGCCCTGCGCCGTACGGCAGGAGGCAGAGGTACGGCAGGAGGCCGGCCGGTGACCGCGCAGCCGTACGCGGTGACCGTGCCCCGCGGCTACCGGGTCGGGTCCTGGGAGGTCCGGGAGCCGCTGGCCAGCGGTTCGTTCGGGAGTGTGTACGGGGCCCGCAGGACCGGCGAGGGCACCCCGCGGCGCGCGGCGCTCAAGTTCCTGCCGACCGGTACGCACACCCCGCGCCGGCTCAACCATCTGCGCGAACTGGCCGAGCGCGAGGTCGAGTTGCTCAGCCGGCTGCGTGCGCCGCGGCTGATCCGGATGTACGAGGCGCTCACGGTGGACGATCCGGAACACCCGGAGCTCGACGGCGCCACCGTCCTCGTACTGGAGGAGGCGAGGACCTCGCTCGACGCGCTCCTGGACTCCGGGGTCCCCGCACAGGCGCCAAAGCTGCTCGCCGAGGTGTGCGAGGGCCTTGCGCAGCTGCACGACGCGGGCTGGGTGCACGGTGATCTGAAGCCGGCCAATGTGCTGCTGATGGCGGACGGTTCGGTGCGTCTCGGTGACTTCAGCATGGCGGCCGAGCTGGAGGGCACCCACGCCTACGCACCGGCGTTCTCCACCCCCGACTACACCCCGCCCGAGCTGGTGTGGCCGGAGGTCGGCGAGCGCGGGCGGCAGATACGGGCGAGTGCGGACATCTGGGCGTTCGGGGTCCTCGCCCATGTGGTGCTCACCGGGTCGTATCCGCTGCCCGGAGGCACCGCGGCGGTGCGGCGGGACGCGGCGGTGCGCTATGCGCTCGGCGAGGAGGAGCTGCGGCTCTCCCCGCAACTGCCCGACGGCTGGCGCCCGTTGGTACGGGACTGCCTCGCCGCCACGCACCGGGAGCGCTCGGCGCACCGGGCGCGGGCGCTGCTCGGGCGGATACGGCGCCTCACGGGCGCGGCGAGGGCGCGCCGGCTGCGGCTGCCGTCCCGCAGGAAACTCCCCCGGCGCGCGGGGTGGGCCGCCTTCTCCTCGGCCGCCGTCTTCGCCGCGGCCGCGACGGTGTACGCCCTGTGGCCCGAGCCTTCCGTGACGTACGGCTATCACCGCTGCCCGGCCGGCGAGGTGTGCTTCTTCAGCGACGTCAACGGGAACGGGGAGATGTGCCACTGGGCCGGGGACGACGACGACTGGCTGCGCGGCAGGTCGCGCTGCGCCTGGTCCGGGGAGCGGCCCGTGAAGTCGGTCTTCAACAACAACCAGGAGCGTACGAAGGAGATCAGCGTCGCGTACTGGCGCGGCCCCGGCTTCGTACCGACCGGCGTCGAGCTCGAGCGCGACAGCGAACGCGCCGGCTGCACCAGCGTCAACCAGCAGGGCAATCTCAAGGGCGACTACAAACTGCGCTCCCACAGCTGGATCCCGCGCTGCGACGCCGAGGACGCCCATCCCGGGCCGACCGTCTCGGAGAGCGACCTGTGATCCGTCCCGGAGAGCATCTGTGATCCGTCCCGGAGAGCGACCTCTGATGATCCGTCTCCGGGAGCAACCTCAGACCTCCGAGGTACCCGGCGCCCAGGACTCCCCCTAGCGTGACGACCGCGCCACCACGGGGGGTGGCGCGCTTGGGGGGACGCACCGCCATGAAGCGAGGTTTCGTTTCGGTGTGCGCGGTCGCGGCGGTGTGGAGCGCCGCCGCGACCGGCTGCACCACCACAGGGGGATCAGCCGCCGAGGAACCGCGGCAACTCGTCACCACCCGTACCTGCCTGGAGCGTTACGGCCATCCGGACCCGGCACCGCCCGGCTACCGCACGGCCCTGTCCCGTGAATCCCTGATCCGCTACGACAACGCCCGCGCCGCCTGCCAGGGCGGCCGCGCCCTGTCCCGCGCCGAGCTGGCCGAGCTCGACCTGGCCGAGCAGGCCCTGGTGGCGGACTGCCGCGAGCGGCACGACGCCGCGAACTGCCGGACGCGCGCGCGGGAGCGGCTGTACGGGGACGCCGAGACCTGGACCCGCGTGAACACACTCCTCGACCAGCTGCCGGCGCCCACGGCCCCACCCGACGCCACGACGAGGGCGGAGCGGACCGAGGCCCTGCGCTATGCGTGGGACGTGACCCTCGCCCCGTACCAGGACGAGCTGCGCACCCGCACCCGGCTGCGCCTGCGCGCCCTCGACGAGGCGAGAGCGCTCAACGGGCTCCCCGGTGCGGCCCGACAGGCCACGCCCGGGTGAAGCTTTCCCCTGCGCCCCGGACTCCCCTTACGCTGACTGCTCTGCGGCGCACAGGGGGACTGCGGGGCATGAGGGGGACGAAGGATGCACAGCATCATCGTGGTGCCACCGGCCGGTGGCGGGGAACGGACACCGCACGACGGACGGATCGAGCTCGCGTCCGGCGACGTACTGCCCTTCGGGCGGGACGTCCCCGCAGGGGGTCTGGAACTCGGCCACGAAGGGGTGCCCCGGATCGCGGGTGAGATCACCGCGCACCACGCCTTCTGGATCATCGACAACCTGAGCGAGAACCAGACGTACGTGGTGGAGAACCCGGAGGGTGCGGGCGAGCACATCAAGATCGCGCCCGGCCGGGTCGACGCCCCGGTGCCGTTCGAGTTCTCCCGGGTCGTGCTGCCCGCCGCGGGCGAGCTGCTCGCGTTCGAGGTGTGGGCGCCACGCCACGCGTACCGCACCGCCCCGCGCAGCGGTCTGTCCGGACCGGCCACCGCCCCGGCCTTCGCCCTCGACCGCACCAAGCGGTACTACGCGGTGCTCGCCGCCCTGTGCGAGCCGCGGCTGCGCGGCGCCCCGCACGCCCCGGTGCCCACGGTCGACCGGATCGTGGAACGGCTGCGGCACGCCTGGCCGTCGGCCACCCGCTCGTCGGTGTACTGGAACATCGACTACCTCGCGGTGAAGCTGCGCCTCAAGCGCGGGCCTGAGGACCATGAGCCGGGGCTGCGGCTCAACGGCAAGAAGGAGTCCCTGGTCTCGCTCGCCCTGCGCTTCGATCTCGTACGGGAAGAGGATCTCGCCGTCCTCGGCCGCACCGCACCCGAGATGGCGCCGTGACCGAGTCCCCGTACGCCGTGCCCGTGCCGAAGGGCTTTCGCGTCGGCTCCTGGGAGGTGCTCGAACCGCTGGCCGACGGGGCGTTCGGCAGTGTGTACGCGGCGCGGCGCATCTCGGCGGACTCGCAGGCACTTCGCACGTCGGCGGACCCGGCAGACCCGGCGGACCCGGCAGACCCGGCAGACCCGGCGGACCCGGAGCCGGACGGAGAGCTGCCGGCCGTGGCCGCGCTCAAGTTCCTGCCCACGGGCACCCGTACGCCGCACCGGTTCAACGCCCTGCGGGAACTGGCCGAGCGCGAGACCGAGTTGCTCAGCCGGCTGCGCGCTCCGCGCATCATCCGCCTGTACGAGACGCTCACGGCGGACGCTCCGGGGCGGCCCGGGCTCGACGGCGCCACCGTCCTCGTACTGGAGAAGGCCGAGACCTCCCTCGCCGCGCTGCTGCGCCGCTCGCCGGCGCCCGCGGCCGGTCCCGCGCTGCTCGTCCAGGTCTGCGAAGGGCTGCACCAGCTGCACCGCGCGGGCTGGGTGCACGGCGACCTCAAGCCCGCCAACGTCCTGCTGATGAAGGACGGTTCGGTGCGGCTCGCCGACTTCGGTCTGGCGGCGAAGCTGGAGGGCGCCGCCGCCTACTCCCCCGGCTTCTCGACCCCCGACCACACCCCGCCCGAACTCCACTGGGCCGAACTCGGCGAGCGCGGACAGCAGATCCGCCCCAGCACCGACCTCTGGGCGTTCGGGGTCCTCGCCCATCTCGTCCTGACCGGCACACATCCGCTGCCGGGCAGCACGGCCGAGGCCCGCGGCGACGCCCTGGTGCGCTACGCCCGGGGCACCGCGGATCTGCGCCTGTCACCCGAACTCCCGGGCTCCTGGCGGGAGATCCTCACCGACTGCCTCGCCCGTACGCACGAAGAGCGGGCCCGGCACGACGCGTCGTCCCTGCTGCGGCGGGTCGAGCGGGCCGCGGGCTCCCCCTCCCGGCTGCGGTCCCCGCGGCTGCTTCGGGGGCGGCCCGCATGGGTGGCCGCCGCGGCGGCGCTCCTGGGCCTGGCCGTCGCACTCGGCTCGGCGGTCGTATACGAAAGCGGCGGGGCGGAAGTCGGCTACGGCTATCACCACTGCCCCGCGCGATCCGTCTGCTTCTTCAGCGAGGACAACGGCGAGGGACAGATGTGCAGTTGGGCCGCATCGGATCCCGACTGGCTGGCGGGGCCCGAGACCTGCGCCTGGACCCGGCACGCGCCGGTGCGGTCGGTCTACTACAACGCAGGTGACCCGGCCGCGTTCCACGGGGTGGAGTACTTCCGGGGGCGGGACTTCACACCCGCCGGTTTCGACCTGGAGCGGGAGACGCTGCGCACCGGCTGCACGGCCGCGAGGGCCCAGGGCAACCTGGCGGGGACGTACGCCCCGCGGTCGCACCGCCTGGTGAAGCGGTGCTGACGCGCACCCTGGAACGTTAGAGGTTCCCCCGGGGCCCGAGTGACCCGATACTGGTGCGGCGCGCCACGGGGGAGGCGCGCCGACAGGGCCGGCCTCGAAGGCCGCCCTCGTGAACGTCTGCATCTGCCGTGGTCCGTCCGGCCGCAGCGCCCCCATCCGGTGCCGTACAACCAGGGGCGCAAGCCCGGTCAAGGTGGAGTTCGCTGTATGCATCCCGTCGCGCGCGTGGCCCAGATCCTGTTCCTGCTCGGCGGGCTCGGCCTGTTCGCCTTCGCCTTCTCGGAGGCGCACCAGTCACGGAACGCCATCGTCGACTTCCGCTACGAGTGCACCACGGTGAACACGGGCACGACCGAGCGTCCCATCCCCAAGGAGACCTGTGAGTCGACCAACGCCGTGGTCTCCACCACCGACGACAACGAGCCGCTGATCGCCGGGCTCGGCGGAGTCGGCCTGATGATCGGCGCCGTGGCCGTCTCGATGGGCAGCGCCCGGCGCGCTCCCGCCCCGCTCCTCGCGCAGCCGTACGGCAACACCGCGTACCCGGCGCCGCCGGGCCAGGCTCCGGCCGGCGCCCCGCAGAGCTACTGACGGGCCGGCCGACCATGGACGAGGCACAACTGTCCGCGCTCCAGGCCGCCTTGGGGCAGGCGGGGGCCGAACCGCTGCGGTCCGGCGATCCCGGCACGATCGGCCCGTACGCGGCGATCGGCATGCTCGGCAGCGGCGGCATGGGACGCGTCTATCTCGCGCGGCCCGCCGACGACCGGCCGGGGCTCGCCGCCGTCAAGGTGATCCGGCCCGAGTACGCGGAGGACGCCGAGTTCCGGCGGCGCTTCGAGCGCGAGGCCGCCGTACACGGACAGGTCCGCACCCCGCACGCGCCCAGCCTGCTCGGCACCGGGTTCGAGGACCGGCTGCTGTGGATGGCCACGCAGTACGTCCCCGGGCTCAACCTCGCCGACGCCGTACGGGAGAGCGGAGTGCTCCAGCCGGCCGGCGTCTGGCGCCTGGTGGGGGAACTCGGCCGCGCGCTGGACGGGCTGGCCGCCACCGGCATCGTGCACCGGGACCTCAAGCCGTCCAATGTGATCCTGTCCGCGCAGGGCGTGCACGTCATCGACTTCGGCATCTCGCAGGCCGTCGACAGCAGCGCCATCACCAGCACGGGCTCCCGGGTCGGCACGCCCGCGTACATGGCGCCCGAGTATCTGCGCGACGGCCGCTGCGACACGGTCTCGGACGTCTTCTCGCTCGCGTGCACCCTGGTGTACGCGGCGACCGGGCACGCCCCGTTCGGCGACGGCACGGGTGTGGACGTGATGCACCGGGTCGCCTTCGAGGAACCCATGGCCGAGGTCATCGGCGAACTCACCCTCGCGGACGCGTCGTTGGCGGCGCTGCTCACGGCCTGCCTCGCCAAGGACCCCGCGCTGCGGCCCACGCCGCAGCAGCTGATCGCCGCGGCCGACGCCCACCCGCGTACGCCCGCCTGGCAGGAACCGCTGCACGGCCGGCTCGTGGAGCGCGGCCACGCCTACGAGGTGCTGCACCGCGCCACGGCCCACCAGACCGGCCACTTCCGCGCCCCGACGGTCCGCGCCCCCTCGCCCGCGCCGCAGGGGTACGGGGCCGCGCAGGGACAGGGGTACGGGACGGGGGCGTACGGAGGCTCGACCCCACCCGGCCAGTTCGGGAGCCCGACGCCGCCTGGCCAGTACGGGTCACCCACTCCACCCGGGCAGTTCGGGTCACCCACGCCTCCCGGTCAGTACGGGGCCTCGACGCCTCCCGGGCAGTACGGGCCACCCACTCCACCCGGCCAGTTCGGGTCCCCGCCGCCGGTCGGGGGCGCGCACGGTCACCACAACCCGGGCACCGGCGGCACTCACCCCACCCGTCGCACCCGCGCCAAGAAGCCTTACGTGGCCGTCGCCATGGCCCTCACCGTGGCGGCCGTCGCCGTCGGCGCGTTCCTGCTGACCCGCCCCGACGCGACCGACGACACCGCGAAGCCGGTCGCTCCGACCTCCGGACCCCACGGCAGCGCCGGTCCGGGCGACGCCGGCAAGAACCCGACCGCCCCGGCGCCCGACAAGTCCCACAAGGCGTCCGCGCCCCCGGGCGGCAAGGACAAGGACGGCGCGAAGGACACGACCGGCGGCGCCGACGGGGCCGCCGGGGCCGCCGGGACCGCCGGGGCCCAGGACACCGCGCCGGCGGGCGGCGGGGCCGCCGGGAGCG
>NZ_JAEIMH010000116.1:10292-22778 GCF_016464295.1 Streptomyces sp. N35
CCCGCCGCCCCGCCCGGGCCGGCCGGACCCGGCGGCGACCAGGACACCGAGCCGACGGCCGGCGAGACAGCGGAAGCCGGAACCAGCGGGGGCAGTGGCGCGGGCACCAGCACGGGAGGCGGGGGCACCGACCCGGACCCCGCCCCGACCAAGACCACGGCAGCCCCCGCCAAACCGCCGTGGATCACCGACTGCACGTATTACTCGGGCACGACCGAAACCATCTACGGCCACAAGGGCACCCGCGTGGTCCAGGTCCAGTGCATGCTCACCAAACGCGGCTACGGCGTGGGCGCCGGGGGCGTGGACGGCGAGTTCGGCCCCGACACCCGCACCGCGGTCAAACGCTTCCAGACCACCAAGGGCCTGGACGTGGACGGCCGAGTAGGCCCCAACACATGGGCAGCACTCCGCAGCTCGACGTAGCGACTGGACGGCTGGACGACTGGACGGCTGGACGGCTGGACGTAGAAAAACGAACGGGGGACCCTACGTCGGGACGTAACCGGTCAAACCGGCCGCTCCCCATGACAATGGGTCCCCCGATGCGCCCAACGGGCGGGAGGGTCAGTCCTGTTCGCCGAGGAGGGTGCGCAGGGGGGTGGGGAGGAGGTCCTCGCACTGGTTCTGGGCCGCGTGGGTGTTTGCGTCGCGTTCGCAGACGTAGAAGTCGCGGTAGACGATCTGGGCGGTGAAGGTCAGGGCGACCATGGCCAGGGCCAGGCCGGCCGTGACCAGACCGCTCACCGCGGCCGTCGTCTGCGGCTTGCCCGAGGAGACCGCGGGGGCCGGCTGGGTCGGGTCGGGTGTGCGCGGCTTCGTACGCAGCGCGGTCACACCCCAGTACACGGCGAGCGCGCCGAGCAGCAGCGCCAGGTAGGGCCAGCCGAAGAGCCCGAAGAAGAACGCCCACATGCCGCCGAGCAGCGCATACCGCGCGCGGCGCTGCGCCGGGTCGGTCGGGTCCCAGCGCATCCCGCCCATCGGACCGCCCTGCCCGTTCGGACCGCCCTCGGATCCGACGGGGCGCTGACCGAAGCCGCCGGAGGAACGGCCGGGCTGCTGCGAGCTCCAGCCGGGACCCGAACCGTCACCGCCTTGCTCGCCGTCGGGATGACGGGGACACCAAGGCTGCTCCGGAGCACCCTCGGGCGGCGGCGCGAAGGGGTTGTCCTCGCCCTTCCCCGTGTCCTGCGGCGCGCCCTGCGCAGGCTGATCGTCCGGCGCGACCTGCGGAGACTGGTCCTGCGGCGACGAAGGTGAGGGCATGCGGTCCGGCATCAGGTGTGCGTCTTTCCCCGTAGTCGGTGGATTGCCCGGCCGGGCCGGCTGAGCAGCGGCGCGCGCCTGGCAGTCCTTGGAGCTTGCTCCCCAGACGCTACCTCCCGGTCACGCCACCGTCCCGTGGGGGCCGTCGGGTGTGCCGGTATCGTTGCTGACGGTCGGGCGCTTCGTAGAGTTCCCCGTATCGGGGGCACCGAAGCATTCGTACGACCGTACAAAGCCAGGACCACCACGCGCTGATGCGCTGCCGATGCGAAAGGGCCCCGCTGTGGCCACCCCCGTAAGCACGCCGCCGAAGCGGCTTGTCGTTCTCGTGTCGGGCTCGGGCACCAATCTGCAGGCCCTGCTCGACGCCGCGGCCGACCCCGCCTTCGGCGCCGAGATCGTGGCGGTGGGCGCGGACCGGGACAACATCGTCGGTCTCGAGCGCGCACGGAAGGCCGGTCTGCCGACCTTCGTCTGCCGCGTGAAGGACTTCGACGACCGCGCCGCCTGGGACCGCGAACTGGCGGAAGCGACAGCCGCCCACGCGCCGGATCTGGTGGTGTCGGCGGGCTTCATGAAGATCCTGGGCAAGGAGTTCCTGGCCCGGTTCGGCGGCTGCACCGTCAATACGCATCCGGCGCTGCTGCCGTCTTTCCCCGGTGCTCATGGCGTACGTGACGCGCTCGCGTACGGCGCGAAGGTCACCGGCTGCACCGTCCACTTCGTCGACGACGGCGTCGACACCGGGCCGATCATCGCGCAGGGCGTGGTGGAGGTCCTGGACGAGGACGACGAATCCGCGCTCCATGAGCGCATCAAGGAAGTCGAGCGAACGCTGCTCGTCGAGGTCGTGGGCCGGCTCGCCCGCCACGGCCATCGCATTGAGGGACGAAAGGTATCCATCCCGTGACCGCCGCTTCTTCTGGACAGCGCCCCATCCGCCGGGCCCTGATCAGCGTCTACGACAAGACCGGGCTCGAGGACCTCGCCCAGGGCCTGCACGGGGCCGGTGTCCAGCTGGTGTCGACCGGCTCCACCGCCTCGAAGATCGCCGCGGCCGGTGTGCCCGTCACCAAGGTCGAGGAACTGACCGGCTTCCCCGAGTGCCTCGACGGCCGGGTCAAGACGCTGCACCCGCGCGTGCACGCCGGCATCCTCGCCGACCTGCGTCTGGACACGCACCGCTCGCAGCTCGAAGAGCTCGGTGTCGAGCCCTTCGACCTCGTGGTCGTGAACCTCTACCCCTTCAAGCAGACCGTCGCCTCGGGCGCTTCGCCCGACGAGTGCGTGGAGCAGATCGACATCGGCGGCCCGTCGATGGTCCGCGCCGCCGCCAAGAACCACCCGTCGGTCGCGGTCGTCACCAGCCCCGCGCGCTACGCCGATGTCCTCTCGGCGGTACGCGACGGCGGCTTCGACCTGACGGCCCGCAAGCGTCTCGCGGCGGAAGCGTTCCAGCACACTGCGTCGTACGACGTGGCGGTGGCGTCCTGGTTCGCGGCCGACTACGCCGCCGCGGACGACAGTGGTCTGCCGGACTTCCTCGGCAACACCTACGAGCGCTCCAACGTCCTGCGCTACGGCGAGAACCCGCACCAGCCGGCCGCTCTCTACGTGGACGGCGCGGGTGGCCTCGCGGCCGCCGAGCAGCTGCACGGCAAGGAGATGTCGTACAACAACTACACGGACACGGATGCCGCGCGCCGTGCCGCGTACGACCACGCCGAGCCCTGCGTCGCGATCATCAAGCACGCCAACCCGTGCGGCATCGCCATCGGCGACGACGTGGCCGAGGCCCACCGCAAGGCCCACGCCTGCGACCCGCTGTCGGCTTTCGGCGGCGTGATCGCCGTGAACCGTCCGGTGTCGGTGGCGATGGCCGAGCAGGTCGCCGAGATCTTCACCGAGGTCATCGTGGCCCCGGATTACGAGAACGGCGCGGTCGAGGTCCTGGCCCGCAAGAAGAACATCCGCGTCCTGCGCTGCCCCGGCGCCCCGTCCAACCCGGTCGAGGTCAAGCCGGTCGACGGCGGCGCGCTGCTCCAGGTCACCGACCGCCTCCAGGCGGACGGCGACGACCCGGCCAACTGGACCCTGGCGACGGGCGACGCGCTGTCCGCCGACGAGCTCGCCGCGCTGGCCTTCGCCTGGAAGGCCTGCCGCGCGGTGAAGTCCAACGCGATCCTGCTCGCCAAGGACGGCGCCTCGGTGGGCGTCGGGATGGGTCAGGTCAACCGGGTCGACTCGGCCAAGCTCGCGGTCGAGCGCGCGGGCGAGGAGCGGGCGCGCGGCTCCTACGCCGCGTCGGACGCGTTCTTCCCGTTCCCGGACGGCCTGGAGATCCTGACGGCCGCGGGCGTCAAGGCCGTGGTGCAGCCGGGCGGTTCGGTCCGCGACGAGCTCGTCGTCGAGGCGGCGAAGGCGGCGGGCGTGACGATGTACTTCACGGGGACGCGTCACTTCTTCCACTGAGCGGCGGCTCCGGCAAACCCGGCCGCGGTTTCGGGTAGGGGCGGGGCGGGGTGAGGGGAAGGAGACCCCGCCCCGCCCCGCCCCTACTCACGATGCGCCGGACTCCAAGTCCCCGTCAGGTTCCAAGTCCCCGTCAGGCTCCGGCTTCGCCTCGGGCTGCGGTTTCGCCTCGGGCTGCGGTTTCGCCTCGGGCTCCGGCTTCACGAGCGACACGGGCCCCACCGGTGCGGCCTCCGAGACCTTCCCCAGCGCGGCCCAGCGCGTCGCCCGCGAGCCCGTGTCGTGCCAGGACGAGTCGAGGAAGTCGTACGGCTCGAAGGGCGACTCGGCAGCCACCACCACCGGCCCTGGATCCGGCACCTGCTCATCGGCAGCCGAGCCCCGGCGCGGCCACCCCCCGGGCCGGGGGCGGGGCCCCCGGCCCGCGCGGACCCGGGGGGGGGCCGGGCGGGGCCGAGGGACGCGCCGGCCCCGACGGATTCGCCCGCCGGCTCGGCAGACGTCACCTTGGGCGTGCGCGCCCGCCATCCTCGTACGCCCAGAGCCAGCGGCATCCCGCACAGCAGGACCCAGCCGCAGGCCGCGCCCCCGGCCTGCCACCACACCGGACCGAACGACGCCAGCGTGCCCACGCCGAGCGGACCGCCGGCGAGTGCGGCGAGCACGGCGAGCGCGAGGCCGGTGAGCAGGGCCGCGAGCCCGGTCGTCAGCGCGGTCGCCCCCCGGCTCCACACCTCCTCGCGCTCCCCCTTCGCCGGCGCCGCGCACCGCACGGCGAACCATCCGACGGCCAGCCCGGCGAGAGCCGGTACCGCGAGGCAGGCCCAGGTCAGCGGGGTGCCGGGCCCGGGTGAAGGCACCGCGGCGAGCAGCGGGAAGGACGGCAGGAGCGGACCGCCGTCGGGGGTCCCGAGCGGCCAGGCGACCAGTCCGGTGCCCAGGAGCACACCCGGGCCGAGTGCGTAGGCGGCGCCCCACACCGCGGCGTTGGGCACGAGGACCACGGCGAGCAGAAGCACCGCGACCCGGCCGGACCACGCGCCCGTCAGCTGCAGGAACGAGGCCTGCGCGGCATCCAGGTGCAGCCCGAGCGACACGGCCACGAGCAGCGCGCCGCCGCCGAACAGCACCAGCACTCCGGCTGTCGCCGAGCGCACGGCGGCGGCGAGTTGGTCCCTGCGGTCCAGGAGCGCACGTACCGGCAAAGCGTCCTGGAGGCGGTACGCGAAGGAGGGCAGCGGACCGCGCGGCCGGCCGTACGCCGTCCACACCCCGGCGGCCGCGGCGGCCCCCGCGAGCAGCGGCAGATGGACGGCCGCGCTGAGCGGATCCGCGGACAGCGGGCCGCCCCTCGCATAGAGCAGCGCGGCGGTTCCGACGAGGAGGTAGCCGCCGGCCACCCCGCACAGCGCGGTCCGTACGTCCGGCGCCGTGTCGGCCGCGTCGCGGGCCGCGCGGTGCACGAGCAGCGCGGGGAGCCCGAGCAGCAGCAGCGGCGTGATGCCGACCGGGGCCGGGACACCGGTGAGGGTGTCGGGCCGGACGAGTTCGGTGCCGTGGGCGAGCAGCCACAGGCCGGCGGCCACGTGGAGTGCCGCGCCGGGGCCGCTGTCCGGGTACGGCGAGGAGATCCAGAACGCCATCACCAGGACGGCCAGCGCGCCGAGACCGAGCCCCGCGGCGATCGCGCCGCCGAGGAGACAGGGCACGAGCGCCGACGATCTGCGGCGCGTGGCAAGGGCATTGAGCAGGGCCTGCGGCGTGACCGCGGGCCCTTCCGGCTGCGCGCTGCGGTCGGTCGTGTGCGTCACGCCCGCCATGGTCCCAACGACACGCGCGCTCTTCGCGTAACAGGCGAATGCCCGAAGTGTCGCCCAATATACGTTTATGTACTTATCGGGGCGCCGTCCTGCCATGGGCCCCCGTCCCACAGCCCACGGTGTGGAGAGTCCGACATGACGCAGAGCCCCGCCGCCCCACTGCCCGGCCCCGAGGAGCGCCGTCGGCTGCGGGAGGCGAACGACCTGAGCCAGGCCCAGGTCGCCGAGCTGGTCGGCGTGACCCGGGAGACGGTCCGCTCATGGGAGGCAGGCCGCACAAACCCCCGGGGACGGACCCGGGAGACGTACGCGGGGTTGCTGACGAGTTGGGGTGGGGCGAGGTCGGGCGGGACGGAGTCGGGTGGGACGGAGTCGGGTGGGCTGGGGGGTGGTGGGGCGAGGTCTGGTGAGTCTGGGTGCCGTGAGTCCGGGTTTGGTGAGTCCGGGTTTGGTGAGTCCGGGTCCGGTCGGGCGGGGGCCGGTGCGGCGGAGTCCGGTGCGGCGGAGTCCGGTGGATTGAGGGCTGATGGGTCGAGGGCTGGTGGGGCGGGGTCCGGTGGGTCGGTGGCCGGTGGGTCGGTGACCGGTGGGTCGGTGACCGGTGGGCGACGGCTGGGTGAGGTGGCGAATCTTCGGGGTGGGGAACGGCGGGACTCGGATGGAGAGAGCCGGGGCTCGGGCAGGGAACGGCGGGACTCGGATGGCGAGCGACGGCACGAGGGTGGGGAGCGGCCGGGCGAGGGGCGGGCGCTGACGGGGAGTCAGTCGTCTGACGGGGACGGTCGTACGGGGGGTGAGCGACGCGAGGGAGAGGTTGACGGGGCAGCCCGCCCGACGCCGGCTCGCCCCACGCCTGCCCTGCTGGCCAAGTTCGCCAGGCGGGGGGCGGGCGAACGGGCAGGAGAAGCGGCCGGTGCGGCCGGGTCCGAGGGAGCGGTGGCCGGTGCGGCCGGGTCCAGGGCCGCCGGGTCCGAGGCTGCGGGGGCCGGCGCGGTCATGTCGGGTACGGCCGGGGCAGGTGCGGCGGGGTCCAGTGCACCCGGGTCGGGTGCAGCCGAGCCGGGTGCAGCCGGGTCGGGTGCAGCGGTGCCCGAGGTGGCGGAATCCAGTGCCGCCGGGTCCGAGGCGGCGGAGGCCGGTGCGGTCATGTCGGGTACGGCCGGGTCGGGTGCAGCGGTGCCCGAGGCAGCGGGGTCCCCAACTCCCGGGCTGTCCTGGCCCATCGGTCCCTCGGAGCTCTCTGAGGCCAGGTCCACTCCCCCGAAGCCCGCTCCGCCGAAGCCCACTCCCCCCAAGCCCGCTCAACCGAAGCCCGCGCCCTCGATGTCCTCGCCGACCTCGGCGGCGGGGCCGGCCCCGGCGGATAGCTCGGCGGCCTCAGCGGCCTCAGCGACCTCCGCGGCCACGCCAACCGCTCCGGTACGCGTCTCGCGGCCGGTCACGTCCACGGCCGGTCAGCCGGTCCCCGCAACGGCAGCCGAGCCCGGCACCGCACCGCTCGTCCCCTCGCGCGCCACGACCTCGCCCCGGGAAGCGGCCGCGGGTTCCCTTACCCCGGCCCGGGCCGACTCCGCACACCCCGCCGACCCCGCACCCTCCCAGCCCGCAGCCGCGTCCCGGCCCGCCAGGGCGGAGGCCGGCCAGAACGCCAAGGCCGCTCCCGGCCCCGCCGAAACCCGAGCCCCCGAGCCGCCCGGCATCCCCCTTGAGTCAGCCAGGACCCCGGGCCGCACCTCCACCACCCCCAGGCCGGCCCAAGCCCCGGCCGCCACCACCGCATCCGCGCCCAAGCCCACCGAGACCCCGGCCCACACCTCAGCCACCTCCGAACCAGCCGAGGCCCCGGCCCATATCTCACCCACCGAGACCCCGGCCCTCACCTCGGCGACCACCGAACCGACCGACACCCCGGCCCCAACCCCAGTCACCCCCAAGCCCATCAAGACACCGGCCCACACCTCAGCCGCCTCCAAACCAGCCGAGGTCCCGACCCTCACCCCAACCACCCCCAAGCCCACCGAAACCCCGCACCCGAACCTCGCCCCCTCCCTCCAGCCCTCCGAATCTGCAAAGGCCGTCGAGCACCTCATGCCTGTGAAGCCCGTCGAGCTCGCCGCGCGTGCCGAGCTCAGTCAGTCCGCGGGGGCCGCCGAGGCCACCGCGCACCCCAAGACCGCCGCCCGCACCGTTCTCGTCGACCTCTCCAAGGAGCAGGGGCGCAAGGGCCGTAAGGGCTCCCGGACCCGGCCCAAGGCCGCGGCCAAGCGGGCCGCCAAACCGGCCGGCACCGGCCCCTCCCGCGATGAGCACAGCGGCGTACCGTCCCGCGGCGACCACCACGGTGAGCACAACGGCAGTGCGGCGCAGCACGAGGACGGCCGAAGCGCCCGCCCCGGCGACGCTGCGCCGAAGCCCTCGGCCGCCCAGGCCACCGCACTCGTCGACGAGACCCCCGACGGAGGACTCGCCGCAGACGGTCCGCCCGCGCCGGGGAACGGCGACGGCGAGGAGGAGCACACGGGCCTGACGCCGGCGCAGGCCTTCGACGCGCTGTACGCGTTCACCGCCCCCGGCCTCGTACGGCAGACGTATCTGCTGACCGGACGGCGCGCGCTGGCGAAGGAGGCCGTGGAGCGCGCGTTCCACAAGGCGTGGGAGCAGTGGCCCGAGGTCGCCAAGGACCGGGACCCCGTGGGCTGGGTGCGGGCGGTCGCGTACGAGTACGCGCTCTCGCCCTGGCACCGCTTCCGGCGCAGTCACCGCCACCCGGACGCCCCGCCCGCGGAGCCCGAGGACCGCAAGCTGCTCGACACGCTCCTGAGCCTGCCGCCCTCGTACCGGCGCACGCTCGTCCTCTACGACGGTGTCGGGCTCGATCTGCCCGAGACCGCGGCCGAGACCGAGGCCAGCACGCCGGCCGCGGCGAACCGTCTGGTGCATGCGCGCGAGGCGATCGCCGAGCAGCTGCCCGAGCTGTCCGATCCGGCCGAACTGCAGCGCAGGCTGGATGAGTTGGCGTGCGCCGAGAAGCTCGGCACGGGCAAGGCGACGGCCGTACGGGGTGAGGGCGAGCGGCGCGTGCGGTTCTGGACGCGGGCGGCGATCGCGTTCACGACGCTGATCATCGGGGCGTCGGCGATCACGTGGATCACCTCGGCGAAGGACTACGAGCCGGAGCAGGCCCCCGGCCAGAAGATCACCGGCGTACCGGCGCGGCCCGGACCGCAGATCCTCGACCACCGGGACAAGCAACTCCGCGAGAAGCTGCGCAGCGGGCCGGGCGCCGGGCCGGAGCGGGTGCATCCGCTGGCGGAGTAGCCCCGCGCCCCCGTTCCCCGGACAGACCCCTCCCTCCCGGGGGCCGAGCCCTGTCAAGGCTATCGGCGCCCACTGACAACGGCCGGTCCGCGCAGTCGGACGGGCCCACGCAGTCGGACGAGTCCACGCACGCCGAAGGCCCGTACCCCTAGCAGGAGGGGCACGGGCCTTCGTACGAGCTACGAGTTACGAGCTACGAGCCGCGAGCCGCGAGCCGCGAGCTACGAGCTACGAGCTACGAGCTACAAAACTCAGCCGGCGAGGATCGCGCGCGCCAGCTTGGCCGTCTCGGTCGGCGTCTTGCCGACCTTGACGCCCGCGGCCTCGAGGGCCTCCTTCTTCGCGGCGGCCGTGCCGGAGGAGCCGGAGACGATGGCGCCGGCGTGGCCCATGGTCTTGCCCTCGGGCGCGGTGAAGCCGGCGACGTAGCCGACGACCGGCTTCGTCACGTTCTTCGCGATGAAGTCGGCCGCACGCTCCTCGGCGTCACCGCCGATCTCACCGATCATGACGATCAGGTCGGTGTCGGGGTCGGCCTCGAACGCGGCGAGCGCGTCGATGTGCGTCGTACCGATGACCGGGTCGCCGCCGATGCCGACGGCGGACGAGAAGCCGATGTCACGGAGCTCGTACATCATCTGGTACGTCAGCGTGCCGGACTTCGAGACCAGACCGATGCGGCCCGGCTTCGTGATGTCGCCCGGGATGATGCCGGCGTTGGACTGGCCCGGGGTGATGAGACCGGGGCAGTTCGGGCCGATGATGCGGGTCTTGTTGCCCTTCGACTGCGCGTACGCCCAGAAGGCGGCGGAGTCGTGGACGGCGATGCCCTCGGTGATGACGACGGCGAGCGGGATCTCGGCGTCGATCGCCTCGACGACCGCGGCCTTGGAGAAGGCCGGCGGGACGAAGAGGACGGAGACGTTGGCGCCCGTCTTCTCCATCGCCTCGGCGACGGTGCCGAAGACGGGGATCGACGTGCCGTCGAAGTCGACCTCGGTGCCCGCCTTGCGGGGGTTCACGCCGCCGACGATGTTGGTGCCGTCACCGAGCATCAGCTTGGTGTGCTTCATGCCCGTGGCACCGGTCATGCCCTGGACGATGACCTTGCTGTCCTTGTTGAGGAAGATAGCCATGGTGGTGTCTGACCTCGTCCCTTACTTCGCAGCCGCGAGCTCGGCGGCCTTGTCGGCCGCGCCGTCCATCGTGTCCACACGCTGCACCAGCGGGTGGTTGGCGTCGCTGAGGATCTTGCGACCCAGCTCCGCGTTGTTGCCGTCGAGACGCACGACCAGCGGCTTGGTGACCTCTTCGCCCTTCGAGGCGAGCAGCTCAAGGGCCTGGACGATGCCGTTGGCGACCTCGTCACAGGCGGTGATGCCACCGAAGACGTTGACGAAGACGGACTTGACGTCCGGGTCGCCGAGGATGATCTCGAGACCGTTCGCCATGACCTCGGCGGAGGCGCCGCCGCCGATGTCCAGGAAGTTGGCCGGCTTCACGCCGCCGTGGTTTTCACCGGCGTACGCGACGACGTCCAGGGTCGACATGACCAGACCGGCACCGTTGCCGATGATGCCGACCTCGCCGTCGAGCTTGACGTAGTTGAGGTTCTTGGCCTTGGCGGCAGCCTCGAGCGGGTTGGCTGCGTCCTTGTCCTCGAGCGCCTCGTGGTCGGGCTGGCGGAAGTCGGCGTTCTCGTCGAGCGAGACCTTGCCGTCCAGGGCCAGGATCCGGCCGTCCTTGGTCTTGACGAGGGGGTTGACCTCGACGAGGAGCGCGTCCTCGGCGACGAAGGTGTCCCACAGGGTCACCATCGCCTCGGCGACACCCTCGGCCACGTCGGCCGGGAACTTCGCCTGGGCCACGATCTCGCGGGCCTTGGCGATGTCCACGCCGTCCACCGCGTTGACCGGGACCTTCGCGAGGGCCTCGGGGGTCTTCTCCGCGACCTCCTCGATGTCCATGCCGCCCTGCACCGAGGCCATGGCCAGGAAGGTGCGGTTGGTGCGGTCGAGGAGGTACGAGACGTAGTACTCGGCCTCGATCTCGGGGGAGAGCTCGGCGATCATCACCTTGTGGACCGTGTGGCCCTTGATGTCCATCCCGAGGATGTCCGTCGCGCGAGCGACGGCCTCATCCGGGTCGCCGGCCAGCTTCACGCCGCCGGCCTTGCCGCGGCCGCCGACCTTCACCTGGGCCTTGACGACGGACTTGCCGCCGAGGCGCTCGGTCGCGGCGCGCGCGGCCTCAGGCGTGTCAATGACTTCACCGGCCAGCACCGGTACACCGTGCTTGGCGAAGAGGTCCCTCGCCTGGTACTCGAACAGGTCCACGCGCGTCCGTCCCTTTTCCGTTTCGCGTCGGTATCGCGTTTCATCGCGATCGCGTTCGTTGTCTGCGGGCTGCGTCTGCATGTCTGCGTCTGCATGGGCGTGCCGCGAAGGGCAACGTGACGGCGCTGTCACTGAGGGAGGCGTACACGGTGGCCGTGGACGCGGCATGTCCGTCTCGCAGGTTATCGCCGAGGGACGTTGGTCCCTAAATCGCAGATCACACTGTGGCGGTGATAACGGTCACAGGCGGCGAGGGGCACTCCTGACGGCGACATAGCGTGACCCCGCTCAATGCACGACTGGAGGGGGTTCTTGTGTTTCGTGGGGGTCGAGGGCGGGCGGTGGCGGCTGCGGTCGCGGGCTGCGCGGCGGTGGTGGTGATGACTGTCGGAGGGTGCGCTTCGGATACGGGTGGGGTCGGCGCCTCGGGGACGGGGTCCGGATCCGGCTCCGGGTCCGGGTCCGGTCGGTCGGGGGCGAAGGAGCGCTTCGATGTGGGGCAGGCGCTGGCGCACCGGAGCGCGGATCCCTTCTCGGCTCGGGTCACGTTGTCCGTACGGAGCGAGCAGGCGGTGCTGTTCACCATGGACGGCCGGTTCAACCTCAACGCCACCCGCCCTGAGGGAAGTGTCACCCTCCGCCAGTCGCCCGGGACTGCCGAGGAGTCGGTGACCCGTTCGGTCCGTCTCGGGAAGACGCTGTACTGGAAGGTCGACAAGGGCACCGGCGCCGGCAAGGGCTGGGCCAAGAAGGCGGGCCCGCAGGAGGTGTCACGCACCGACCCGGACGCAAACCAACTGCCGCAGTACGCCGAGCTGTTGCTCGCCCAGGGCAAGAAGGCACGCAAGGGGCCCGAACGGGTCGACGGCGTACTCACCGAGCACCTCTCCGGCCGCCTCACCATCGCCGAATTGCGCACCGTGGAACCGCATGTGGCCGACGGTCTGTACGGGCAGGGGCTCGACGCCGTGGAGTGTGAGATCTGGGTGGACGGGGAGGGCCGCGTCCGGCGCTACGAGCAGCATCAGAAGGGGTCGGCCGACCAGGTCACCCTCATGGTGATGACCGTCTCGGAGGAGAGGGCTCCGGAGAAGTTCGCGGCGCCGATCCGCTGACTCAGGTCCGGTTCGGTTCGGTTCAGCCCGGTCTGGTCCGGTCCAGTCTGGTCTGGTCTGGTCCGGTCCGGTCCGGTCTGGCCGGGGTAGGGCGTGGGGGGTGTCGCGGTCGCGGACCGGGCCGTCCGTCGCACGAGGGTCCCCTCAAGGTGCGAC
>NZ_JAEIMH010000117.1:0-4911 GCF_016464295.1 Streptomyces sp. N35
CGGCCGCCGAGCACCGCGACGAGGTCGGCCGCGCTCGCCGGGGACGAGTGAAGGCCGCCGACGAGGTTCAGCCGCCGAGTACCGCCGACGGTGCCTCGCCGCGGCCGGCCTGCTCGGCCCGCTCGGTGACGACGGTGGCGACGTCCACGACGGCATCGAGATCGAGTGCGTTCCCGGGGCGCAGCGCCTCGCCGGTGATCTGCAGGACCGTCGCGCCCACCCGCACCTGGATCTGCGCGGCCGGACCACCCGTACGTCCGTACTCGGTCTGCAGGGCGTAGTGCTCGTCACCGAGCGTCCCGGCCTCGAGCCCCTTGGACTGGCCGACCGACTCCTCGACGCGCTCCCACAGCCGGTCGTACGCGGGCTCCGCACCGGCCGCGTCCTCGGCCGCGAAGACGCTGACGAGGACCGAGAACTCCTTGCCCGGATCGGTGTACGTGCTCTGGGCGAAGGAGCGCAGACCGTCGCACGCGCTCTTGTGGCCGCCGCACAGCGTCGTCCTGGACACCTCGGGCAGGGGCTCGGCCGGCAGCCGGGCCGCGACCTTCCAGCCGGACATCGCCTTGGCGTCCGGCAGCACGGCGTCCAGCTGCTTCTTGCCCAGCGGCTTGTCCGCCGGCTCGTCCCCGCCGCCACCGCCGCATCCCGCGAGCAGCACCGCTGCCGCACCGAGTACCGCGATCCGCCCGTACCTCTTGCCGTTCATGCCCCGCCCCTGGTCGAAGACGTCCGATCATACGGACGGCCCGTCCCCCGACCGGGACGGGCCGTCACGCACTGCGGACGATCGCGATGATCAAAGAGCGACGATCAGAAAGCGGCCTCGTCCAGGTCCATCAGGTCCAGGTCCACGCCCTCGGCGAGCTTGCGCGCACCCGTCACGCCCGGCAGGACGTTGGCGGCGAAGAACTTCGCGGCCGCGATCTTGCCGGTGTAGAAGGCCTTGTCCTTGGCGGAGGCGTTCGGCAGCTTCTCGGCGGCCACCGCGGCGCCCTTGAGCAGCAGGTAGCCGACGACCACGTCACCGGAGGCGAGCAGCAGGCGGGTCGTGTTGAGACCCACCTTGTAGATCGAGCGGACGTCCTGCTCGGTGGCCGCGAGGTCCGTGAGCATCAGGCCGACGATGGCCTCCAGCTCGACGGCCGCCTTGGCCAGCTGCTCGCGCGCGACGGACAGCTCCTCGCCGCCCGTACCGACCGCGAGGAACTTCTTGATGTCCTCGGCCAGCGCGTTGAGCGCCGCACCCTGGTTGCGGACGATCTTCCGGAAGAAGTAGTCCTGACCCTGGATCGCGGTCGTGCCCTCGTACAGGGTGTCGATCTTCGCGTCCCGGATGTACTGCTCGATCGGGTACTCCTGCAGATAGCCGGAGCCGCCGAAGGTCTGCAGGGACTGCGCGAGCTGCTCGTACGCCTTCTCCGAGCCGTAGCCCTTCACGATCGGCAGGAGCAGGTCGTTGAGGGCCTCGAGCTGCGCGGTGTCCTCGCCGGCCGCCTCCTTGACCATGATCTCGTCCTGCACGGCCGCGGTGTGAAGGACGAGCGCGCGCATGCCCTCCGCGTACGCCTTCTGCGTCATCAGCGAGCGGCGCACGTCGGGGTGGTGCGTGATGGTGACCTTCGGCGCGGTCTTGTCCATGAACTTCGCGAGGTCCGGACCCTGCACGCGCTCCTTGGCGTACTCCAGGGCGTTCAGGTAACCGGTGGAGAGCGTCGAGATCGCCTTCGTGCCGACCATCATGCGGGCGAACTCGATGATGCGGAACATCTGGCGGATGCCGTCGTGCTTGTCACCGATCAGCCAGCCCACGGCCGGGTTGCCGGCCTGGTCGCCGAAGGTCATCTCGCAGGTGTTGGAGGCCTTGAGGCCCATCTTGTGCTCGACGTTCGTCGCGTACACACCGTTGCGCTCGCCCAGTTCGCCGGTCTCGAAGTCGAAGTGGAACTTCGGCACCAGGAAGAGGGAGAGACCCTTGGTGCCCGGGCCGTGGCCCTCGGGGCGGGCCAGGACGTAGTGGAGGATGTTCTCCTCCATGTCGTGCTCACCGGACGTGATGAAGCGCTTCACGCCGGTGATGTGCCAGGAGCCGTCCGCCTGCTGCACGGCCTTGGTGCGGCCCGCGCCCACGTCGGAGCCGGCGTCCGGCTCGGTGAGGACCATCGTCGAGCCCCAGAGCTTGTCGACGGCGATCTGCGCCCACTTCTTCTGCTCCTCGGTGCCCTCCTCGAACAGGATCCGGGCGAAGGCCGGGCCCGAGGAGTACATCCAGATCGCCGGGTTGGCGCCGAGCACGAGCTCCGCGTACGACCAGATCAGGGACGGCGGCGCGGTGGTGCCGCCGATCTCCTCGGGCAGGCCGAGCCGCCAGTACTCGGAGTCCATGAAGGCCTTGTAGGACTTCTTGAAGGAGGCCGGGACCGGGGCCGTGTTGGTCTCCGGGTCGAAGACCGGCGGGTTGCGGTCGGCGTCGATGAAGGACTCGGCCAGCTCGTTCTCCGCGAGGCGGGTGAGCTCGGCGAGTACGTCCTTGGCGGTCTCGGTGTCCATCTCCGCGAACGGGCCGGTGCCGTACAGCTTGTCGCGCCCGAGCACCTCGAAGAGGTTGAACTCGATGTCGCGGAGATTCGACTTGTAGTGCCCCATGGCGACGGCTCCGTATAAGTCCGGGAGGAGGTGGATCCGTCAGGTGGCCCGACAGGATCCTCGTATGCGTACCAGCTAGTAGCCAGAATCATGCTACCCGTCGGTAATAAGAAGCAACCCCAAACCGGCCATCTGTGACCGCCGCCATTTGTGACCCAGTACGCTCGACCCCATGTACGGCTACGACCAGAGCCCCGGTGGGCAGCAGCAGTACGCACCGCCGATGCCCCCGCCGCAGCAGCCGATGGGCGGCGGCATGCCCGGTGCTGCGTACGGCCAGCAGCCCCCGCTCTACCCCGAGCCGTCCCCGCCCTCGCTCGCCGACGCGGTGCGCGCCTTCACCACCGGCTCGATGGCGGCCGAGGACTTCCAGCAGATTTTCGCGACCTCCAAGGTCTACTGCCCGCGCGGCGACAACCCCGGCTTCCTGGCGCTGCACAACACGCAGCAGCCGGTCATCCCGATGTTCACCTCGCTCAAGGAGCTGCGGCGGTACGCGGGCAAGGAGTCCAAGTACTTCGTGATCACCGGCGCCGAGGTCATCGACCTGCTGCCGACGGGGTACGGCTTCGTGCTCGACATGGAGGGCGAGCACCGCATGGTCTTCGACGCGAAGGCCGTGGAGCAGATGGTCGACTTCGCGATGCGGCGGATGTACGGCTAGCAGGCATGCGTACGCGTGGACGCCCGGGAGGAATACCTCCCGGGCGTTCCTCGTTCCAGGTGGCAGAAAGTTCGAGATTCAACTACTCTCGGATCAGAAGGAGGTACCGACCATGCCTGCAGTAACCGTCGAGAACCCGTTGACCCTGCCCAAGGTGGCCGCTCCCGCCGACGCGGTGGCGCGCAAGGTCCTGGCCGTGGTGGATGCACCGTCCGGCTTCGAGGGCGAGGGCTTCCCGGTGCGCCGCGCGTTCGCGGGCATCAACTACAAGTACCTCGACCCGTTCATCATGATGGACCAGATGGGCGAGGTGGAGTACGCGCCGGGCGAGCCCAAGGGCACCCCGTGGCACCCCCACCGCGGCTTCGAGACCGTCACGTACCTGATCGACGGGACCTTCATCCACCAGGACTCCAACGGGGGCGGCGGCACCATCCAGAACGGGGACACCCAGTGGATGACCGCCGGTTCGGGCCTCCTGCACATCGAGGCTCCGCCGGAGGACCTCGTGATGTCCGGCGGTCTCTTCCACGGCCTGCAGCTGTGGGTGAACCTGCCCGCCAAGGACAAGATGATGGACCCCCGCTACCAGGACATCCGCGGCGGCCAGGTCCAGCTGCTCAGCTCCCCCGACGGCGGCGCGCTGCTCCGTGTCATCGCCGGTGAGCTGGACGGACACGAGGGCCCTGGCATCACGCACACCCCGATCACGATGATCCACGCGACCGTACGGCCGGGTGCCTCGGTGACGCTGCCCTGGCGCAGCGACTTCAACGGGCTCGCGTACGTCCTGGCCGGTCGCGGCACCGTCGGTGAGGAGCGCAGGCCGATCCACCTGGGTCAGACCGCGGTCTTCGGCGACGGGGGTGCGCTGACCGTCCGCGCGGACGACAAGCAGGACGGGAACACCCCGGACCTCGAGGTCGTGCTGCTCGGCGGCCGGCCGATCCGTGAGCCGATGGCGCACTACGGGCCGTTCGTGATGAACACCCAGGCGGAGCTGCAGCAGGCCTTCGAGGACTTCCAGAAGGGCCGGCTCGGCACCGTTCCCGCCGTGCACGGGATGTAGCGACCGGCGTGCGCGCCCCGCAGGACCGGCGTGCACGAAATACAGGACCGGCGCAATGCCGGCGTGCGACACAGGACCGGACGCACACGCGCCGCGGCCGTGCCGGGTCAGCCTTCCGAGGCGGCCCGCCCGGCCGCGGCGCGCCGGTATTCGGCGTTGAGGCGCTGCGCCTCTTCGAGCTGGTCCTCGAGGATGACGATGCGGCATGCGGCCTCGACCGGGGTCCCCTGGTCGACGAGTTCGCGGGCGCGTGCGGCGATCCGCAGCTGGTAGCGCGAGTAGCGGCGGTGGCCGCCCTCCGAGCGCAGGGGCGTGATCAGGCGCGCCTCTCCGATGGCCCGGAGGAAACCGGGCGTGGTGCCGAGCATCTCGGCGGCCCGCCCCATGGTGTAGGCGGGGTAGTCGTCGTCGTCCAGACGACCGCTGAGCGGGGAATCTGCTGTCATGTCACCTCGTTGAACCAACGCGTCGAGGGGCCCCGGGGGGCGGCGGGCCCCCGGGGCCCCCCGAGAAAGGAGAAACACTCCCCGCC
>NZ_JAEIMH010000117.1:4921-5405 GCF_016464295.1 Streptomyces sp. N35
GGACCTGGTGCCGTACGGCACCAGGGCCCCGAAGGAAATTGAACACCATCTGCCGGCCCTACTGTGGCGCCGACCTACTGTTTCCGCCGCCCGGCCCGGGAGCGGGGCGGGCGAACGAGGATCGCGGATGCGTGACCGGGGACCACCTTCCATTCCGGGGTCTTGCGGTACCCGGGCCGGTGACGATCCGAGGGCCCGGGCGATCCTGATGGCGTCTGGTTCCTCCGTTCTTCCTCAGTACTTCCACTTGCTCACGTGCGAACTTCCGGTACAGCCACCTGGCAGTTCGTGTCTGCCGGGTCTTCTTCGACTCATGTCTACGAGAGAAAGCTTAGCCACGCTGTCTCGCAATGTCTACTTCGGCGAGCACAGATTTTTGTTTGCGGGGGCGGCAAGTAGCCTGCATCCAGGTGTGGCCCGGGTATCCGGCCGTCCCGGCACGCAAAGAGGGCCCCGCCGCCCCCGGGGGGCGGTGCGCGGCGGG
>NZ_JAEIMH010000117.1:5415-18891 GCF_016464295.1 Streptomyces sp. N35
CCGGGCTCCCCCCCCACCACCCCCCCAAACCCCCCCGCCGCGGGTGGCGCGAGCGCAGCCTCGAAGCTGTTCGGTACTGCGCGGGGAATGTCCCCCGTCAGAGGGACTCGGAGGTGGTGCCGAGAGCGGCGGACGCCTCCTGGAGCGGGGTGAGGGCCTGCGGGGGCGTCTCGACATCGTCGCGGCAGGTGAAACCGAGACGGGTCATGGCACGGGAGACCTCACTGGCGGAGAAGTCACGGCGGTCCTGCCGCGTGACGACCGCGCCCACCTGCTTGAGCGGGTAGTGACGGCGGCCGATGAGCACCGAACCGGCCGTGATCGGCTCGGGCTTGATGCCCTTCATCGAGGCGATCACACCGTCTTTGGTGAGGTCGAAGGGGAAACGGGCGATGACGACGCGCATGATGCCTCACAGGTTGGTAAGAGGGTTGCCGCGTGACGGGCTCTAAGTAGAACGGTCCGATGGCGCCGAGCGAAAGCTCTAAGCGGCGCCGGAGGCCGGACGGTCCTGAGACCGGCGCTGTGTCGCCGGCCTCCCGGTGCGTCGGGCCTGAGCCGGGCGGCTGCGCCGCCCCCGGGTCGAGGATGCGGAGCGCTTGGGACGTTCCGCGGGGGCCGGTGCCGCGATGATGACCGGGACACCCGAAGGCGCCTGGGCGCCGGTGATCCGGGTCAGCTCCGCGTCGCCGGACCGTACCTGGGTGGTCTGCGGGGTGATGCCCGCATCGGCCATCAGCCGGCTCATCTGGCGGCGCTGGTCGGGCGTCACCAGGGTGACGACGCTGCCGGACTCACCGGCGCGTGCGGTGCGGCCGCCCCGGTGCAGGTAGTCCTTGTGATCGGTGGGCGGGTCCACGTTCACGACCAGGTCGAGCTGGTCGACGTGGATGCCGCGAGCGGCGACGTTGGTCGCCACGAGGACCGTCACATGACCGTCCTTGAACTGGGCCAGGGTGCGGTTGCGCTGCGGCTGGGACTTGCCGCCGTGCAGCGCGGCCGCACGCACACCGCTGTTCAGCAGGTGCTTGGTCAGCTTGTCGACGGTGTGCTTGGTGTCCAGGAACATGATCACGCGGCCCTCGCGGGCGGCGATCTCCGTCGTCGTCCGGTGCTTGTCAGGACCGGAGACATGCAGGACGTGGTGTTCCATCGTCGTGACGGCGCCCGCGCTCGGGTCCACGGAGTGGACCACCGGGTCGTTCAGGTACGTACGGACGAGGCGGTCGACGTTGCGGTCGAGCGTGGCCGAGAACAGCATCCGCTGACCGCCGGGACGCACCTGGTCGAGCAGCGCGGTGACCTGGGGCATGAAGCCCATGTCGGCCATCTGGTCGGCCTCGTCAAGGACGGTGATGTCGACCTGGTCCAGGCGGCAGTCGCCGCGGTCTATGAGGTCCTTGAGACGGCCCGGGGTCGCGATGACGACCTCGGCACCGCCGCGGAGCGCACCGGCCTGCCGGCCGATCGACATTCCGCCGACGACCGTGGCCAGACGCAGCTTCACCGAGCGGGCGTACGGCGTGAGCGCGTCGGTGACCTGCTGGGCCAGCTCGCGCGTGGGGACCAGGACCAGGGCCAGCGGCTGACGCGGCTGTGCGCGCCGGCCGGCGGTGCGGGACAGCAGGGCGAGGCCGAAGGCGAGGGTCTTGCCCGAGCCGGTGCGGCCGCGGCCCAGGACGTCACGGCCGGCGATGCCGTTCGGCAGCGTGGCCGCCTGGATCGGGAACGGCTCGGTCACACCCTGAGCGCCGAGCGTCGCCAGCATCTGCTCCGGCATGTCGAGGTCGGCGAACGCCTCGACGGCGGGCAGCGCGGGGGTGACGGTCACGGGCAGCGCGAACTCGCCCTGCGGCGCGGGCTTGCGGCGTCCGTTGCCGCCCCGGTTCGGCGCACCGCCGCGGCGGCCGTAGGAGCCGGACCCGGACGACGACCCGTAGGAACCGCCGCCCTTGCTGCCGGCGGAAGAGCCGCTGCGCGTGCGGCTGAAACGTTCATTTGTGCGTGCGCGGTTCAAAGGAACCTCCTTGATACGGCACGTACCAAGGAATTCCCGAAGTGAAGCGAACAGCTCAGGGAATTGCGAGAACGAGCCAGGTTAAATACGTGAATAATTTCGGTCGACGTGCAATTCACAATGGACCGAAATTCTGACAGGCGGGAAATCTCGCCTGGAAAAGCAACGAGCTGGGGCCCGCACGCAAGGTGCGGGCCCCAGCTGTCAACTGCGTGAGCGTCAGGCGGTGACGATGTTCTCCGCCGTCGGGCCCTTCTGGCCCTGAGCGATGTCGAAGGACACCTTCTGGCCTTCCTGGAGCTCACGGAAGCCCTGGGCGGCAATGTTCGAGTAGTGGGCGAAGACGTCGGGGCCGCCGCCGTCCTGCTCGATGAAGCCGAAGCCCTTTTCAGCGTTGAACCACTTCACGGTGCCAGTAGCCATGTCAATTCTCCTTCGGGGCAGTTCCGGACTCCGCACTTTGCGGAACCCGTGTCGCCGCGATGATCAACCCGCCGGAAAATAAATGACCGGACATACGAAAGTGCTCCCAGTGGCCATAGAAGCCTTGGGGGCACTTGAAGTTTTCGGGAACCACAACTGCAACTGACTTCACGATAGCACGACGGGATCGGCCAGGTGCGCAGGTAATTGCCATTCTCACTGCCGCACCAGAAATCTTCCCCGCGCGTTCACGCTAATTCTGTCTCGGCCGGCACACATATGGGGCCCCGTGCGGCACGGGATCACTCCTGCGGCCCGCCTGGCGCGCGGGGCCCGGTCAGCGGTGATCGGCTGGGACCGTGCTCACTCTGCTGCCCGAGAACGCCCGCAGGATCGGTGCCTGGAGCGTGCTCGCTCTGCTGCTCATCGCGCTCAGCGCCGTGGGCATCTGGCTGTGCGTCCACCTCAAGACCGCCGTTGTGCCCGTGCTGCTCGCGCTCCTGGGCACCGCGCTGCTCGGGCCGCTGTACCGGCGGCTGGTGAAGATGAAGGTGCAGAAGTCCCTTGCCGCCGGGTTGACCTGTGCCGCCGTGGTCCTGGTGGTCGGTGGCGCCGGGTACATCGTCGTCAGTGCGCTGATCGAGACCGGGGACCAGATCATCGCCTCGCTCAGGGAGGCGGCGAAGTCCCTTGCCACGCATCTCGGGGCGGCCGGCACCTCGCTCGACGACCTCGCCGCGAACTCCAAGGACCTGCTCTCCAGGTTCGGCAGCACCGCCGCGTCCGGGGTGATCAGCGGGGTCAGCGTGGTGGGCGAGATGATCGCGATGGCCGTGCTCGCGCTGCTCCTCGTGTTCTTCTTCCTGCGCGACTCCGACCGCGCCGTCGCCGCCCTGCACTCGTTCGCCCCGCGCGGCCGGGGCGAGGCCCTGGAGACCATGGCGCGGCGGGCCTTCGAGGCCATCGAGGGGTTCATGCGCGGCACCACCCTGATCGCCCTGATCGACGCGCTCTGCATCACCATCGGGCTGCTGATCCTCCAGGTGCCGGGGGCCGTGGGGCTCGGGGCGCTGGTGTTCGTGGGGGCGTACATCCCCTATCTCGGAGCCTTCATCTCCGGCGCCGTCGCCGTGCTCGTCGCGCTGGCCGACCGGGGGTTCATCATCGGTCTGTGGGCGCTCGGCGTCGTCCTGGCCGTGCAGGTGCTCGAGGGGCATGTGCTGCAGCCGATGATCCAGTCGCGGACCGTGCAGATGCATCCGGCGGTCGTGATGATCGCGATCACCGCGGGCGCCTCGGTCGCGGGGATCCTGGGGATGCTGCTCGCCGTGCCGCTGACGGCGGCCGCGTTCGGCATCTACTCCGAGCTGCGGGAGCAGTACAGCAGGCGGCAGGCCGTCTGACCGGCGTACGGGCAGGCTGTCCGACCGGCCTACGGGTCGGAGTTTCGGCGTACGGGTCAGAGTTTGACCGCCTCGTAGAGCTCGAACCAGATCGACTTGCCCTGGCCCCGCGGGTCCACGCCCCATGCGTCCGCGAGCAGCTCCATCAGGACCAACCCGCGTCCTGACGAGGCGAGTTCACCGGGGCGGCGCTTGTGCGGGAGGTCGTCGCTGGAGTCGGAGACCTCGACGCGCAGCCGGCGCGTGCCGAGCTCGCCGCGGGCCTCGGCGATCAGGAGGGCGTCGCCGTCGGTGTGGACGAGGACGTTGGTGACCATCTCGGAGACGAGGAGCACCGCGGAGTCGACCTGTTCGGGGTCGGCCCAGTCGTGCAGCAGATCGCGCAGCTGCTGGCGGCATTCGGCGATGCGCTGGGGCTCGGGCTGGGCGACCGACAGCATGATGCGGCGCACGGGCGGGTGCACCGGCTCGTCCGCGGCTCCGTGCAGGCTCGGACGGCCGAGCAGGACGACCGCGATGTCGTCCTCGCGGCGGTCGACGAGCGGGCCCGTGGAGTGGTGCGAGGACGGGCCGTGCACGCCCTGGACCAGGGCGTCCGCGAGCTCTTCGAGGTCGTCGCCGCGGTGCTGCTCGAGGATGGGCTGCAGCCGGGTGAAGCCGGTGTACATGTCGTGGCCGCCGGTCTCGATGAGGCCGTCGGTGCAGAGCATCAGGAGCTCGCCGGGCTCGAGGGTGATCGCCGTCGTCGGATAGTCCGCGTCGGGGTCGATGCCGAGCGGGAGCCCGCCCGCGGTGGGCCGGATCATGACCGTGCCGTCGGGGGTGCGCACCACCGGGTCCGGGTGGCCCGCGCGGGCGATCTCCAGATGGCCGGTCGCCGGATCGGCCTCCAGGTACAGACAGGTCGCGAAGCGCGGGTCGGCGGTGCCGCCGGCGTCCGGGCCGCCGGTGGAGCCGTACGTGATCGAGTCGGTGATCCCGTAGAGGAAACGGGAGGCTCGGGAGAGGACCGCGTCGGGGCGGTGACCCTCGGACGCGTACGCGCGCAGGGCGATCCGCAGCTGGCCCATGAGACCGGCCGCCCGTACGTCGTGGCCCTGTACGTCGCCGATGACGAGCGCGATCCGGCCGTTGGGCAGCGGGATCATGTCGTACCAGTCGCCGCCGACCTGGAGCCCGCCGCCGGTCGGGATATAGCGGGCGGCGACCGAGAGGCCGGGTATCTCGGGGCCGAGCGTCGGCAGCATCGAGCGCTGCAGGCCCTCGGTGAGTTCCCGCTCCGTCTCGGCGGCGCCCGCGCGGGACAGGGCCTGGGCGAGCATCCGGGCGACCGTGGTCAGGACCGAGCGCTCGTCGGGCGTGAACGAGACGGGGTGCGCGAAGCCCGCCATCCACGACCCCATCGTGCGGCCCGCGACGGTCAGCGGCAGGAACGCCCAGGACTTGCGGTCGAAGCGCCGTACGAAAGGCCAGGTGGCCGGGTAGCGGGAGCTGTACTCCTCCGGGGTCGAGAGGTAGATCGCCCGGCCCGTGCGGACCACGTCGGCGGCCGGGTACTGGGCGTCCAGCCTGATGTCGCGGAAGGGCTGCTCGTCGTCCTGCGTATGGCCGTGGTGGCCGATGATCGACAGGTGGTCGCCCTGGACGCCGAAGACGGCCAGACCGTTCGGTTCGAAGCCGGGCATGGACAGGCCCGCGGCCACCCGGAGCACCTCGGCGGTCGAACGGGCTTCCGCGAGCGCCCGTCCCGCGTCGAGCAGGAAGGCTTCGCGCGAGCGGCGCCAGTCGCCGGTGACGGGGGTGCGGGCGGAGGCGCCCGGGGGCGGTTCGGTGACCTCCTGGATCGTGCCGATCAGCTTGAAGTGATCGCCCTTGATCAGGGGTTTTGTGCGGCTGCGTATCGTGCGGACGATCTGGCCGCGGTCGTCCATGATCCGCAGGCGGGCCTCGGCGAGAGTGCCTTCGAGTACGGCGAGATTGACCACGCCCTTGATCTCGTTCCAGTCCACCGGATGGAAGCGGGACCGGATCGCGGCCTCCGTGACGGCTATCTGGCCCTCGATCGGGGCCTCGGGCGTACCGAGCGCGAGCAGGCGTGCGGCCTCGGCGTCGAGGGTGACGACTCCGGTCGCGTCGTCCCACTGCCAGAGTCCGGTGGCGACGGCCTCGAGCACGTCCCCGACCGGGGGCAGGCACGCGGCCCGCTCGTCGTCGGGGTCGGTTCGCATTGCCCCAGATTAAGTACGAGCGACCGAAAGGTGCATGTCGCGGGCCGGGGCGGGCAGCGGCCGTGGGCGCCGGAATACCGGGACGGCGCCGTGGACGGTGACGGGTAACCTTGACCGCGTTGATTCCCGCTTGTCTCGCGATGAACGACGCGAACAGAATCCCCGCGGCACCGCCGATGCGCACCGTGCCCGCGAAGAACTGGATGAAGAACATGCACCGGTACCGGTCCCATTCCTGCGGCCAGCTCCGCTCCAGCGACGTCGGGCAGGACGTCCGGCTCAGCGGGTGGCTGCACAATCGGCGCGACCTCGGCGGCATCCTCTTCATCGATCTGCGCGACCACTACGGCATCACCCAGCTCGTCGCCCGCCCCGGCACCCCCGCGTACGAGGCGCTCGACAAGCAGACCAAGGAATCGGTCGTACGGATCGACGGCAAGGTCGTCTCCCGTGGCGCCGACAACGTGAACCCCGAGCTGCCGACCGGTGAGGTCGAGGTCGAGGTCGCCGAGGTGGAGATCCTCGGTGCGGCCGAGCAGCTCCCGTTCCAGATCAACCAGGACGACGGGGTCGGCGAGGAGCGCCGCCTGGAGTACCGCTTCCTGGACCTGCGCCGCGAGCGCATGCACCGCAACATCATGCTGCGCTCCGCCGTCATCGCCTCGATCCGCTCCAAGATGGTCGCGCTCGGCTTCAACGAGATGGCCACCCCGATCCTGACGGCCACCTCGCCCGAGGGCGCCCGCGACTTCGTGGTGCCGTCGCGGCTGAACCCCGGCAAGTTCTACGCGCTGCCGCAGGCCCCGCAGCAGTTCAAGCAGCTGCTCATGATCTCGGGCTTCGACCGCTACTTCCAGATCGCGCCCTGCTTCCGCGACGAGGACGCCCGCGCCGACCGTTCGCCGGGCGAGTTCTACCAGCTCGACGTCGAGATGAGCTTCGTCGAGCAGGAGGACGTCTTCCAGCCGATCGAGAAGCTGATGACCGAGATCTTCACCGAGTTCGGTGGCGGTCGCGAGGTCACCTCCCCCTTCCCGCGGATCCCGTTCCGCGAGTCGATGCTCAAGTACGGCAACGACAAGCCCGACCTGCGTGCCAAGCTCGAACTCGTCGACATCACCGACGTGTTCGAGGGCTCCGAGTTCAAGGCGTTCGCCGGCAAGCACGTGCGTGCGCTGCCCGTGCCGGACACGGCCGGGCAGACCCGTAAGTTCTTCGACGGCCTCGGGGACTACGCGGTCGAGCAGGGCGCCAAGGGTCTGGCCTGGATCCGGGTCGGCGAGGACGGCTCGTTCCAGGGTCCGATCGCCAAGTTCCTCACCGAGGAGAACAACAAGGTCCTCACCGAGCGTCTCGGCCTGGTCGCCGGGCACGCCGTGTTCTTCGGCGCGGGCGAGTTCGACGAGGTCTCCAAGATCATGGGCGCGGTCCGTGTCGAGGCCGCGAAGCGTGCGGGGCACTTCGAGGAGGGCGTCTTCCGGTTCTGCTGGATCGTCGACTTCCCGATGTACGAGAAGGACGAGGAGACCGGAAAGATCGACTTCTCGCACAACCCGTTCTCCATGCCCCAGGGCGGCATGGCCGACCTGGAGGAGAAGGACCCCCTCGACATCCTCGCCTGGCAGTACGACATCGTCTGCAACGGCATCGAGCTGTCGTCCGGTGCGATCCGTAACCACGAGCCCGACATCATGCTCAAGGCGTTCGAGATCGCGGGCTACGACGCGGAGACCGTCGAGCACGAGTTTGCCGGCATGCTGCGGGCTTTCCGCTTCGGCGCCCCGCCGCACGGGGGGATCGCCCCGGGTGTGGACCGTATGGTCATGCTGCTCGCGGACGAGCCGAACATCCGCGAGACCATCGCGTTCCCGCTCAACCAGAACGCGCAGGATCTGATGATGGGAGCGCCGACGGAGTTGGACGAGTCCCGTCTGCGGGAGCTCAACATTTCGTTGCGCAAGCCGGTGGCCAAGAAGGATGCCGAGTAGGGGTTGCTTGTACGCGACGGAGGGCCCGGAACCCTTTGGTTCCGGGCCCTTCGGTGTGGGCGGGGCTGAAAGGTGCGACTAACCGCCCACCGGAGCCCAGTACGCGGCCAGGGCGTAGAGCGTGATCGCGCTGATTGCCGCGACGCCCAGCACCCAGGCGACGACCCGACGCCCCCGGCCTCCCCCGCGCCGTGCCTTCGGCGTCTTGGGCCGGCGTGGTTCGCGTTCCGGGCGGGTGGACGTCGGCGGCTCCGCCGCCGAGGTGAGGTCGGCGAGGAGGCGGCGGCAGGCCGCGGCCAGTTCGGCGGTGCCGGAGGCCAGCGGGACGACCGTCTCGGTGCGGGCCGGCGCCGTGGTGCCGCCGTCGAGGATGAGGCCCGCACGGATCCGGACATCCCCCCGCGTGCCCGCGACACCGAGGCTGATCCACCGCTGGACGTGCTCCCCGCGAATGACCATCCCCCCGTCGCGTTCGCGGTAGATCGTGTGGTGCTGCCAGAGAACTTTCGCCAGATCCTTGGCAGCCGGATACAACTGCGCGCTCAAGGTCCCCCCTATGACGCGTCCCGCATATGCGCTGTGACGTTGTGTGATGTACATGTCGAGCATGGAACCGCCGCACTTTAGCAGCGTGTTCGGCCGGATCCGAGTCACCGGACAACCTGCGCACCACGCCGTCGGCGGGTGGGTGCACGTGCGGTGAGGAGCTGGCCAGAATTCCGCCGGGCGAGGCAACCTGATCGGGGGCCCAACGGGTTGCCTCAGTGTGAGAGACCGAAAAGAACGGCGGGACGGCGATGCGTGGGGGGCGGGGCGAGGAGGACTTCGAGGCGTTCGTCGACGCCCGGGGCCCCCGACTGCTCCGGATGGCCTGGCTGCTGACCGGCGACGCCCATCTCGCCGAGGATCTGCTGCAGACGGTCCTGGCCCGCGTATGGCCCAAGTGGCAGAAGATCGCGGACGATCACCCCGAGGCCTATGTCCGCAAAGCGCTGGTGCATACCCATGCGTCCTGGTGGCGGCGGCGCTGGCGCGGCGAGGTGCCGCACGGCGAACTCCCGGACCGGGCGGCCGCCTTGGACGCGTACGAGGGTGTGGAGCTGGAGCAGTCGCTTGCCGCGGCCGTACGGGCGCTGCCGGTGCGGCAGCGGGCGGTGGTCGTGCTGCGTTACTTCGAGGACCTCAGCGTCGAGGAGACGGCCGCGACGCTGGGCTGTGCGACGGGCACCGTCAAGAGCCAGGCCTCCAAGGCGCTGCGCACGCTGCGGGCCGTGCTGCCCGAGCAGGTGGGGGCGGGTGATGACCGTGGATGACGGGCGTGAGGTGCGGGACCTGCTGGAACGGGCCGTTCCCCGGCTGCCCGCCCCCGACTCCCGGATGCGCCGGGTGCGTGAGCGGGTGGCGCGGCGGCGACGCCGGCGGACGGCCGCGGTGGCGGGCGCCTGTGTCGCGGCCGCGGCGGTACTGGCCGGCACGCTGCTGCCCGGTTCCGGGACGGTGCCCGGACCCGAACTCGTACCGCCTGCGGGCTCGGCCTCGCGGGACCTGCTGCGGCACCCCGAACTCGCCGGGCTCTCCCTGGAGTTGCCCTCGGGCTGGCACGGCCTGACGGTTCTCGAGGACCCCGGCACCAAGACGCGGGCGGTGGCGTACGCGGCACCGCAGCCGCTAGGAAGCGGCCGGGACGTCTGTGCCCGGGACGGGGCCGAGGTGTGCGCGCCCCTGGACCAACTGCCCAAGCGGGGCGGCGCGTTGCTGATCCTTGCCCTGGACAGTACGCCGACGCTGGCCGGCAAGGCGCAGTCGCCGCCGCGCCTGGACCGTATGCCGGCCGACGAGCTGTGCCGCGGACTCGCCGCTTCGCATGAGTTCTACGGGCTGGTCAAGGTACCCGGGCGGACCGACGCCGTCGTCGGCGCGACGCTGTGCGCGAGCGGCGGGCCCGAGGCGGCAGGGCGGTACGCGGAGGTGGTGCGGCGGATGCTCGCGGATGCCCGGTTCGCCAAGTACGCGTCGCCACCGCCGACTTCGGCCGGCTCCGCACCCGTCCAGCACTGACCCGCTTCTCGTCCTCCTGCTTGCCGAAAGGCCGTCATGTCTGCCCGTACCTCCCGCCTGCTCACCGCCGGAACCGCCCTGCTCGCCGCCGGCCTTCTGCTGTCGGGCTGCGGCGAGCCCGCCGCCGAGGACGCCTCGCACAAGAAGTCCGGCATACGGGCGCAGAGCGGCCAGTCCGGACTCTCCGCGCCCAGACCGCAGAACGAACCCGCCCCGCAGCCCCGCGAGATACCCGGCCTCGGCCCCAAGACCCGTGCACAGATACCCGGTTCGGCCCGCCAGGCGATCGTCGTCACCGGCGACGGCCGCGACGAGGGCACGGGTTCGGCCCAGCGGTATCAAAGGGAAGGGGACGACTGGGTGCCGGTCGGTGCGGCCTGGCCCGCCCACAACGCCGTCAAGGGCTGGACCGACCGCCATGTCCAGGGCGATCTCCGCTCTCCCGTCGGGGTGTTCGGCCTCACCGACGCGGGCGGCCACGAGCGCGATCCCGGCACGGAACTCCCGTACGACACGGGCCCGGCCTTCGTCGCCCGCGGCACCAACGTGGAGGGTCAGCCGCTGGGCGACGCCTTCGACTACGTCGTCGCGATCAACTACAACCGCAAGCCCGGCACGACCCCGCTCGACTGGACCCGCCCGCTCGGCATGGGCCGCGGCGGCGGCATCTGGTTCCACGTGGACCACGGAGCGCCTACGCAGGGCTGTGTGACGCTGCCGAAGCCGCGGATGCGGGAGCTGCTGCGGTGGCTGGACGCCGAGAGCGATCCGGTGGTGGTGATGGGGGACGCGGCTTCCCTGGCCCGCTGAGGGCCAACCGAACCCGAACCGGAGCGAGTTCACCCCGACAGCTGACGATGGCGGCGATCCGCCCGAGCGCCGGAGCGGAACGCAGTAGCATCCGGCCGGGGGTGGTCGGATGAACGTGGTGCTGGCGCTCGCGGCCTTCGACAGGGCGCACTTCCAGGTGTCCTCGGCGCAGGAGCGCCCGTCCTTGATGCAGGCAGCGGGCCTCTTCGCGCTGGACTTCTGTGAGCAGGAACTGGGCCAACGGCCTTGGCCTGTCCTGCTGTTCGACGACCAGGCGGTCCGTATACCGCTGCCACGAGGTGAGAGCCCCGAGGTGTGGGCGCGGCGCTGGCTCACCCTGGAGCCCGAAGCGCGAGAGCTGGTCGATGCGCGAGAGCCGCTCGACGCGCGGGAACCGGCTGAAGCGGCGGCGAACGGTCTCGCCCGGGTGAGCAGCCACCTGTTCCACGGCCGGGGACAGCTCGCTCCGTTGCGGCGGGCGGTGGCCGAGGTCCGCGCCGCGACGGACGGGCATCCCACGGTGGTCCTGGTGTTCCTCACGGGGAACCCGCTCGACGCACCGCAGATGCTGGGCGAGCTGCGCGACGCGGCCGGCGACCCGGTCTTCTGGGTGTTCCTCACCACCTCCTGGGATGTTGAGCCCCTGAGCCTCGACGGGTTCGACCCGCCGGGCGCGGGCCCCGGCGCCCCTGCGGACTTCGCTGTGATCCGCACACACGGCTGGAGCCCCTGGGCCAGGCGCCGCAGGGCCCGCGCCATCCGCCGAGCCGTGAGCCGCTGGCTCCGCGGCCTCCCGGTCCAGATCCTGGAACCGCAGGACTCCGCCGAACCGGAACCGGCGGCCGGTCCGCCGGGCGCCGGGGCTTAGGATCCCGCTGATGCCCGAGTGACGTGTGAGGTCAGACCGCCGCGAGGGCTTCGTGCCGGGTCCGGGGAGGACCCGGGTGACCCCGGGGGGCCGGGGCGGGAAAACAGGGGCGGGACAACAGGGGTGGGAACAGATATGCGTATCCGCAGACATGGGTGGAGATCAGCCGCAGGGACGGTGGCCGCCGCGGTCACCGGAGCGATCGGGCTGGGGCTGCTGCCCGGTACCGCGGCCGCGGCGGAGCTGGCGACACCGGGGGACTTCAACGGGGACGGGTACCGCGACTTGGTGCTCGGGGCTCCCTGGATGACGGTCTCCGGGCACGAGAACGCGGGCGCCGTGGTCGTCGTATACGGCGCGAAGGGCGGAATCTCGGCAACGAAGCGTGCGGTGATCACGCAGAACTCGCCCGGCGTGCCCGGCGGGAGCGAGACGTACGACGGCTTCGGCAGCAGCACCGACGTGGCCGACCTGAACCGCGACGGCTACGCCGATCTCGTGGTCGGGACGCCGGGCGAGGACCTGGCGGAAGCCGATGCCGGCATGGTGAGCGTCCTGTGGGGCAGCAGGACCGGGTTGACCAGCGGCGCCGAACTCAAGCAGGCGGCACCCGGCTCGGGCTACTTCGGGCTCGATGTGGCCGCGTTCCGGGGCAGCACGGCGGCGAACAGCATGGTGCTCGGCGGTTCGTGGCAGGGGACGGCCGAGTACAAGGGCCCGTTCGGCCGGACAGGTTCGGTCGGCAACGCGTGGCTCAACCGGGAGACCCCGTCGATCGAATCCGTGGCGCTCGGCGACCTGGACAAGAACGGCGTCCCGGACCGCGTGCTCTTCTCCAGCCGGATCGGGGACGGGGGTGGCCAGGTGTACGTCAACCCTGTGCGCGCGGAAGACCGCCATCTCGCCCGCGGGGACGGCCTGACCGGAGCGGTCGGCGATGTCAACGGCGACGGGTACGGCGACCTCGTCGTCGGTGACCCCGAAGATCCCAGTGGTACCGACGCGGGCGCCGTCGGCGGCAGAGTCTCCGTGTGGTTCGGCTCCGCCAAGGGCATCGCGCCCGACGCGCAGCCCCGGCACATCAGCCAGGACACCTCGGGTGTGCCCGGCGGGGGCGAGCGGGGCGACAACTTCGGCGCTTCCGTGGCGGTGGCCGACCTGAACCGCGACGGTGCGGCCGAGATCATCGTCGGAGCGCCGGGTGAGGCGATCGGCAAGGTCTACAGCGCGGGGAACGTGACGGTCATCCCGGGCGTGCGCAGCGGTGCGCTGGGCGCCGGATCCTACGGGTTCAGCCAGGACACCTCCTCGGTGCCGGGCGGCTCGGAGCTGGAGGACCTGTTCGGCACCACCGTCGGCGCGGGGGACCTGAACGGTGACGGACGGCCCGAACTGATCGTCACCGCCTCGGGGGAGAACGGCCACCAGGGCGCCGTCTGGATGCTCCCCGGGGGCTCGGCCCGCCCGACCGGAACAGGGAGCAAGATGTTCCTGCCCTCGGCCCTGGGCATCAAGCAGTCGGACCCGGTCATGCTGGGCGGAAGAGGGCTCCTGGACGTGATCTAGTACGCCGTCCAGCACGCCGTCAGATCCGCCTGGGCGCGTACGAACGAAGGGGCCGGGGGGGCCCACGCCCTCCCCGGCCCCCCCCCTCCGCCCGGCGGAGGGGGGGGGTCCCCCC
>NZ_JAEIMH010000117.1:18901-22652 GCF_016464295.1 Streptomyces sp. N35
CGGAAGTCCAACGGACTTCCGGGCCCTTCGTTCACGTACAGGCGAAGGCGGTTACTCCGACTCGCCCCCGAAGCGCTCCTTGTACGCCGCCAGGTCCTCGTCCTGGATCTTGGCGAAGAGCACCGGCGGGACGGTGAACGGGGTGCCCGCGGGGACGGAGTTCAGGGTGCGGGCCTCGTCGGCCGAGACCCACGTGGCCGTGTCGTCGGGCAGCGAGAACGCCGCGCGCATCGCCGCCGAGGACGCCGGGATGAAGGGCTCCGAGACCACCGCGTACAGGTGGATCAGGTTCATCGCCGTACGCAGCGTCAGGGCCGCGCCCTCGGGGTTGCTCTTGATCTCCAGCCAGGGGGCCTTCTCCTCCAGGTAGGAGTTGCCCGCCGACCACAGGGCGCGCAGCGCGGCCGCCGCCTTGCGGAACTGGAGGGCCTCCATCTGGGTCTCGTACTCGGCCAGGAGAGAGGTGATCTCCTCGCCCAGCTTCGTCTCCGCCTCGCCGGCCTCGGCGCCCGCGGGGACCTCCTCGCCGAAGCGCTTCTTCGAGAAGGACAGGACGCGGTTGACGAAGTTGCCGAGGGTGTCGGCCAGGTCCTTGTTCACCGTGGCGGTGAAGTGCTCCCAGGTGAAGGAGGAGTCGTCCGACTCGGGCGCGTTCGCGATGAGGAAGTAGCGCCAGTAGTCGGCCGGCAGGATGTCGAGCGCCTGGTCGGTGAAGACGCCGCGCTTCTGCGAGGTGGAGAACTTGCCGCCGTAGTACGTCAGCCAGTTGAAGGCCTTGACGTAGTCGACCATCTTCCAGGGCTCGCGTACGCCGAGCTCGGTGGCCGGGAACATCACCGTGTGGAACGGGACGTTGTCCTTCGCCATGAACTCCGTGTAGCGGACGTCGGCGGCACCGTCGGGCTCGTACCACCACGACTTCCAGTCGCGGATCTCGCCGTCGGGGGCGGCGTCCGCCCACTCCTTCGTCGCGCCGATGTACTCGATCGGGGCGTCGAACCAGACGTAGAAGACCTTGCCCTCGGCGGCCAGCTCCGGCCAGGTGTCGGCCGGGACCGGGACGCCCCAGTCCAGGTCGCGGGTGATGGCGCGGTCGTGCAGGCCCTCGGTCAGCCACTTGCGGGCGATCGAGGACGCGAGCTGCGGCCACTCGTCCTCGTGGCGGGCCACCCACTGCTCGACCTCGCCCTGCAGCTTGGACTGGAGGAGGAAGAGGTGCTTGGTCTCGCGTACTTCGAGCTCCGTGGAGCCGGAGATGGCCGAGCGCGGGTTGATCAGATCCGTCGGGTCCAGGACGCGGGTGCAGTTCTCGCACTGGTCACCGCGGGCCTTGTCGTAACCGCAGTGCGGACAGGTGCCCTCCACATAGCGGTCCGGCAGGAAGCGGCCGTCGGCAGGCGAGTACACCTGGCGGATGGCGCGCTCCTCGATGAACCCGTTCTCCTTGAGCTTGCGCGCGAAGTGCTGCGTCAGCTCGGCGTTCTGCGGCGAGGAGCTGCGGCCGAAGTAGTCGAAGGCGAGCGCGAAGCCGTCGTACACGGCCTTCTGCGCGTCATGCGCCTGCGCGCAGAACTCCGCGACCGGCAGGCCCCGCTCCTTGGCGGCCAGCTCGGCGGGGGTGCCGTGCTCGTCGGTGGCGCAGATGTACAGGACCTCGTGGCCGCGCTGGCGGAGGTAGCGGGCGTACACATCCGCCGGGAGCATGGACCCCACCATGTTGCCCAGGTGCTTGATCCCGTTGATATAGGGAAGGGCGCTGGTGATGAGGTGTCGAGCCATTGCGGGCTGCTCCCGGGTCGCTACGTGCGGTGACGAGTGTCCGGATCGCGACTCGCCGCCTGGAATCCACAAATCGTAGCCGACGGGCAGGGGCCGCCCGCCCGGGGTTTTTCCCGGTCGGACGGCCCCTCGGGGACGGCGGCGCCTACGGTCGCCAGGCGCCGAGCAGGCCCGCGTACAGCTCCGCGTCCGTGAGCTCGTTGGGGACCGGGCCCGCGTGGAAGAAGGCCATGTTTCCGGGGTTCTCCAGTTCGAGCTTGCGGAGGTAGTCGAAGGCCTTGGACTCCGTCTCGCCGAAGGCCACGAACTGCCAGAAGACGGGGTGCTCGGCGGCGTCCTTGAGGGCCTGGGTGGCCGCGGTCCTGGACTCCGGCGCCCCGTCCGTCTGGAAGATCACCAGCGCCGGGCGGTCCGGGTGGTCGGACTTTTCGTGCAGGGCGACGATCTCGGCGACGGCGCGGTCGTAGTTCGTACGCCCCATGCGGCCCAGGCCCGCGTGCAGCTCGTCGATCCGGCCCTCGTACGCGTCGAGGGTGAGGGTGCCGGTGCCGTCGAGCTCGGTGGAGAAGAAGACGACGTTCACGGTGGCGGTCTCGTCCGTGTGCGCGGCGAGGGCGAGCACTTGCTCGGCGAGGTTCTGCGCGCTGCCGTCCTTGAAGTACGGGCGCATCGATCCGGAGCGGTCGAGGACGAGGTAGACGTCGGCCCGTACGCCCGTCAGCTCCTGCTTCTTCAGGGCGGTGCCGGCCGCCTTGTACGCGGCGACGAGGCCGGGGGCGCGGGACTTGACCCGCGCGAGGGTGTGGGCGGGCTTGCCGACCACGGTCAGTTCGAGGGCGGGCTCCGCTTCCTGTACGGGCTCGGGCTCGACGACCGGCTCGGGCTCGGCGGCGACCGGCTCGGGCTGCGTTTCCGCTACGAGGACGGGCTCCTCCTCGCGTACGGGCTCGGGCTCGGCTTCGACGACGGGCTCGGGAGCGACGGGCTCGGGCTCGGCGGCGACGGGCTCGGCCACCGCGACCGGCTCGACGACGGGCTCGGGCTCCGCGACCGGCTCGACGACGGGCTCGGGGTCGGCCTCCGCGACCGGCTCCGGCTCCGGCTCCGGTTCCGGTTCCGCCGAGGCGGCTGCCGTCTCCGCGGAGGTCGCGGGGGACGGGACCCGCTCGCCGAGGGACGGGTTGTCGAACGCGGCCGGGACCAGCTCGTCCACCGTGGACGGCGACGGCTCCTCTGCGGGGGCCGGCACCAACGCCGGGGGCAAGCGGGCGCGGCGGCGGCCGGAGCGGGCTCGGCGGCCGGAGCGGACTCCTGAGCGGGAGCCGGCACCGGAGCGGACGAGGACGCCGCGGGCGCCGTCTCCGTGGCGGGCGACGGAATCGTCGGCTCGGCGTCGGTCACGGCGACCGGCTCCGCCGCCCGCGCCGCAGGCACCGTACGCCCCCGGCCGAACACGTTCCGCAGGCGATCCAGAATGCCCATGTGCGCAACCCTTCAACGTGAGTTGTTCCCGGTTGTCCGGGTAATCCGTCACCCCTGGCCAGGGCGGACACGTAAGGTTAGCGGCCGCTCTCCGCGATCATGGGGAGCCCCTCATGAAGCTCACCCTCCCGCCTCGCACCCCGGCTCAACACCCCTCCATGCAACCGGGGTTCACCCGGCGTTCATGTCACGGCCGCCGCATTGCTGGCCTCCGCACCTAACGTCACGCCGGGACAAGCTTTCCGACACTCTGTCGGTGATCCAGCGCGGAGGGGAAACGTGCGCAAACTGCTGCCGCTCATCACGAAGGACGGTTCGCACCCGGGTGGACGGTCGGCCATGACGTGCCGCTTCCGCTGTGGTGACGCCTGCTTCCACGAGGTTCCGAACACCAGCGACAACGCATATGTCGGCGATGTCATAGCCGGTGCCCTGTCGAGAAGGTCGATGATCCGCGCCGCCGCGGTCGTCACGGTCGCCGGCGCGGCCG
>NZ_JAEIMH010000118.1:0-21768 GCF_016464295.1 Streptomyces sp. N35
GGGTCACGGGACAAGCGTAGGGGAGGTGGGGGGTGGGTAGGCGAGTCGGTTTCGGATGGGGAGACGGGGGGTGGGTGGGGGGCGGGGGTGGGGGCTTTGGGGCGGGGGCTCGGGGGTTGTGTGGGGCGGGCGCGCTGGGGTTGTGTCGGGCGGAGCTGAGGGCTGCGGCGGGCGGAGCTGCGGGCTGGGGCTGGGCACGGGCGGCCTGGGTCCGCGTCCGGGTGGCGGTGACGTTCGCGTCGGTCTGGGGGCTGCGGGCGGTGGTCGGTCTGCGCCCTGAGTGCGGTGGTCGGTCTGCGCGCTGGGCGTGCCGCTCGTCGTTTGCGGCTCGTCGCCCACCGTCCCCCGCCCGCCGTCCCCCGTTCGTGATCCCTCCCTCGCCGCTCGCGCCGCTACCCGCCCCTCAGAAGCAAAGGCCCCCATGCCCATCCCGGATCCGCCTCGCCCCCGGATCTTGTCCGCCTGTCCGCCGGTCTGTTGGTCCGCCGAGGCCATCCTCGCCGCCCTGCCGGAACTCGCCCCGTACGCACAAGAGGCCACCGTCCTCTAGCCGCGGCGCGGGGTGGCCAGGACCGAGGGACAGTTCGGTCGGCGGTCCGATGCTGTGGCCCGCGAACGAGCCCTGGACGGTCTGCACGATCCCCGACGATCTGGAGCTCTCGGGGCAACCGTCGGTGGCGATGATGCCGGTGTGCGCGGCGGACGCGGCGGGCCCGTGGGACCCGAGGCGCCGACCTGCTCCAGGCCCTGTGGTGCCCCAACGTCCACTGGAACCCTCCGCACGAGCAGGCCGACGTCAGCCCGGTCGTGACGCTTCGAGGGCGGCGCCTGGACGAACTCAAGGAAGCGCGTGTGGTGGAGCTGCCGATCCCCGTACGACATGAGGAGTACGGCTTCCTCCCGGAGCCCTGCACGCTGCGGGCCGAACCGCTCGCGGGCTTCCCGCGCCGTGAAGCACTGTCGCTCCAACACCAGCCGGAATTCAAGGAGTTGGTGGAGAGGACTGGTGACGGGAAAGGCGATCGGATCACCCGGGCCGCTGACTGGAAACTCAGCGGCTGGGCCACATAGCACCTCACCGCTCCGTACGACTTCCCGCGCACGGCGCGCGGCACCTCGCTCACCCTCCTGTCCACGGCGGCGAGCGACGACCTGACGACCCGGGTGATCGTGGGCCGCGACGCATCCGTTCCACGTGCACTGATCGCCGGGCCAGGCGGCGCCCGGCCAGCCGACCTGGACCTACGAAATCCTGGTGGGTCGCGGCTCACGCCTTGAGGCGGACCGGCGTGACCGTGCGCAGGAACGGCACGATCGTAAACGCGGCGGCGAACGCCGCCCGCAGACCGGCCAGTTCCGAGAAGGGCTGGCCGACAGCCTCGCCACGGTCGGGCTCGCAAGGACGGAGGACGGGAAGAAGGCGCCCTCGCTCGAAAACTCGCAAGATCGTTTATCCGTCGGTGGTCTGGTGACCGACCAGGGAAGGAGTGGCCCTGAACCCGCCCATGTCGTTGCTTCCGACACCAACATCCCGGATACCTACCCAAGTTGTAGCTATCAGCCCTAGCATCGTGCGAGCCGACGCGTGTTGGATCCTCTGGCAAGACATGCACACTCGGGAGAACGTCGTCCAGCGGTTGGGAGTGTCGGATGAACCCCCTCATCAAGGGACTGTTTAAGAAGTTTCGCGAGGAGGAGGAGCTACTCGAAATCAACGATGCTGACGCGTTCGAACTTTTTGCAGCAAGCCTCATCCTTCCCGAGGACCTTATCGCACAGGTCCAAAAGTCCGACTTGCTCCTTGATCACGGCGCGATCGGCGTCGATGTTATTGCATTGGATGTGAATGGGCAGCTGGCTTGGGACGCTGACGACGTCCGTGAGATCTGCGAGAGCGCCGCCAAGGTCGAGGTGAGCCTGCACTTCATTCAGGCAAAGCAATCCGCCTCCGTTTCCAGTCCAGATATTCTCAGCTTTGGCGACACTGTTCGAAAATTCCTCCAGGGCGAGGGGTTCTCTTCCTACCCTCGCATGGATGCTCTGGCGAAGGCTCTTGGCGCGGTATTCGAGAATTACGCGGGCCGCCTCAAGGAGTCACCCTCTATCTATTTACACTTCACCACTACGGCGCCGAAGCAGGCAATTGCGGCAGATCCCGTGAAAGAACGGACTACAACCGCGAGCGAACACATCGAGAATCTTGGCTTCCTAGGCAATGTGTCCGTCACTGTTCTTGGCGCGGATGATATCCATGACGCGTGGGTCAGGAAGAACCATGCCAACGAGGTGGAGATCCAGTTCGAGAAGCAGGTGAACCTTCCGAAGATGCCAGGCGTTGACCAGGCAATCCTGGGCGTCGTTTCTGTGGCGGAACTGCTCAAGCTGATCGAGTCTGGCGATGCAAAGATGCTCGATGAGCGCGTCTTCTATGACAACGTGCGAGGCTTTAAAGGGGAAGATAATTCAGTTAACAGGCAGATTATGGACACCCTTGATTCCCCGGAGAGGAATCTCCTGCCCGTTCTAAATAATGGGGTCACCGTCGTTGCTGCATCGTACTCGCCCAAGCCGGGAGATGCGGTCGCCGTGTCTGGCTACCAGATCGTGAATGGCTGCCAGACCAGTCACTGCCTTTACCTTTCCAAAGAATCACTCGGAGAGGCGATCTCTGAAGTCTACGTGCCGATCCGATTGGTCGTAACTGGAGATGAAGAAGTAGCGACACAGATCATTCGGGCAACGAACTCTCAAACTGCCGTGCAGGAGAATGACCTGGTGGCACTGAGTAAGTTTCAGAAGAGGCTAGAAGACTTCTACAGGCTCGATGCGCCGGATATCAAGTTGACATACGAGCGCCGTTCAGGGCAGTTCTACAACAAGGAAGTGACTAAGAACCGGATTGTTACGATCAGCGATCAGATGCGGGCGGTATCGGCTATGTTCCTCGACGCCCCGCACGTGGCTGCTCGATATGCGAGTCGACTCTACGCCGATATCGGTGCCGCGATCTTTCGAGAAGATCACAAGCTCCTCCCGTACATGGCGAGTGCATTCGCTGCCTATCGGCTAGAAAATGCCTTCCGGTCGGGCGGGCTTGAGGCCACTTACAAGCCGGCTCGATACCACATTCTTATGGCCTTTAAGTATCGCGTACTGGGAGGGCAGTCAGCCTCTCTCGAAAAGAATAGGTCTGAAGAGCAGAGCGAGCGGATTATCGACGCCCTAAAGCAGCCTGACCTGATTTCGACATTCCGGGAACTTGCTCAGTCTGTCATCGCGGCCGGTGGGGGGCAGATGCCTTCGCGAGATCGTCTTAAGCGGCAGCAGTTCACTCAGGAGCTGGTCACTCAGCTAATGAAGCCAGAGGCTTAGTAGACCTGTCGTAGACCACGAAGGTCGTCGTAGCGGCTTTAGGGTGGCGCTGCTTTGGCGGGAGTGATCATGGCCCGTAAGCTTCCAGCGCGTCGGGCAGTCTGTGGACCTGCCCGGTAAAGCACGACGTTGGGGCCATGATCTTCGAGGCTCGCGCCAAAGTGGCTCCGTAAAGTCGTGGAGCCGACCGCCCCGGCCACAGTGGGTTTCCGTCGTCTGTCCGCTGCACGTAGCGCGTCGCCAGCGCGGCCAGCCGGTGGCGGAGACATAGAGGCGGGCCGCGCGGCAAGGCGGCGCGCGCCCGCGCCGTGCGCGGGCTCTTGATGATGTAGGGAAACTTTGTCCGCGCGTAGCCATCCCGCCGGAGGCTGGCGCGCCAGGTTCGCCGTGTGATCGCCTTAGGGCGCCTGACAAAGGGGGTTGAGAGTGATCACGTGTCGTGACTGCGGCGTGGGGGCCGTCGCAGCCTTCCGGCTGATCAACGATGGGCGCAGGCTGTGGGTCTGCCATGAGTGCGACGCTGTGTGGCTCGGTGATGCAACACCCATTGGCTCATCGGACGGTACGCTCTATCAGTACGTCGAGCCTTATGACGGTCCGGGAACACCCACGGACTGGGAGCAAATAGAGCCGGTCGCAGGCTAGTTCGGCCGCACAGCAGCTTTATGCATCCGTGTGCTCCGGAAGTTGGCCGTGCTCGCCATGAAGTGGCCCCATGCGGCTCCGAACTACCGTGATTCGATCAGCGAGAGGCTGACCTCGGTGACGATGAGCATGCTCGGGGAGCGCGCCGGCCGCCCCTCGGATGAACTGCTGCGGCGTTCGCTGCGCAATCATGCCTTCGTGCTCCCGGGCCCGGAGGAGGCGGACCTGCCTACGGAGGTCGCGAACACGCTCCACTGGGTGGGCAAGGCCTCGCGGCTGCTCTCCGATCTCGCTGAGCCTGCGGTCGGGCGCATGGTGCTCGACTCCCTGAAGCTGCGGCTCGACGGGACCGCTGCCGCCGCTGAGACCGTGCAGCGCAAGCGACGGACGCTCGTCAATGCCGTTCACTACGCCGTAGATCTTGGGGAGTTCAAAGAGAACCTGATCACTGCCGTGCGCTGGAGGCGGCCGAAGGTCTCCAAGGATGTTGATTCGCGTGTAGTGGCAAACCCTGATCAGGTCCGCGCCCTGCTCCATGCGGTCTCGTACGTCGGCGGCTATGGACGCGCTCGCGGTTCCCCGCTCGCGTCCTGACCGTACGACCTGCGTCACTCTGCCCTGTCGACCTGGCTCAATGCCGGGGTGGACGCCACTGAGGTGGCACAGCGTCGAGGTCCTGCTGGGCAGTACGCGAAGTGCATCGACGGCCGTCAGGAGATTGCCAATCGCAAGATCGAGGAGCTGCTGCGCGAGTACGAATAACCCCGGCACTCCTGATGGCGCTGGAACCTCCGGGGAGGCGGCCCTACGACCTCAGCCGATCCATCTGCGGGTCGTAGCAAACGAGCCCCATGGACGCGGCAAGCTGAGCCGCGTACGCAGAAGCCTCGTCGGCCATGCTCTACCGCATCGGAAAGTAGACGAGCGGACCGCGCGCTTCGCCGATCAGTGGACTCGTGGACCAAGGCGAGGTGTCGTCCTCGTCTTCGGTCAAGTCGCACCACCTCTCCAGCAGCGCTGCAACGTAGGTCGCAATGCGCTCGGTCGGAGGCTGTTCGACGTCGGTGTCTATGTACTGGTCGTAGAGCTCGCTGAAGAGTCGGCCGGCGACAGCGTCATCAGTCGGGCGTTCGCCCTCCCAGACTGCAAGATCGTAGGACATGGCCGCAGACTGCCACAGGGCTCTGACACTCACCGACCTTGGTGATCACTCGCCTACTCGGCTGCCCCTGATTGCCCGCCGCATCCAGGGCTTCGAGTCTCCGTATCCGGTACTTGAACTGGGCCGATGCACTCAAGATCCTGTCCACAAATAGTCCACGGACTCCGTCATAGGGCCGCTCTTGGCGGCATAGAGCTGCACCTGGCTGCAAACAAAAGAAGACCCCGCCTTCAGCGTTTCCGCTGGTGACGGGGTCTTTAGGCACCTTCTGCAAGGTGCCCCCGGCAGGATTCGAACCTGCGCACACGGCTCCGGAGGCCGTTGCTCTATCCCCTGAGCTACGGGGGCGTGTCAGGCGCTGCTTGAGCGGTGACGGGTAGAACCCTACCAGCTCACCAGGGGTGCACCGGAACCGGATTTCGGGGGTGCTGCGGTGCGGGTTCGGGGTGGTCGACACCCGGGTTCGAGGTGCGTCCGGGCTGGGGGTCGAGGTGGGCCCGGGCTGGGGGTCGAGGTGGGCCCGGGCTGGGGGTCGAGGTGGGCCCGGGTTGGGTTCGAGGTGGGCCCGGGTTGGGTTCGAGGTGCGTCCGGGTTGGGGTTCGCGGTGAGCCCGGGGCGGGTGTGGAGTGCGCCGCGGCCTGGGTTGTGGATCGAGCCGGCTGGGCGTCCGCGTAAGCCCCGGCCAGGTTTGTAGGTGAGCCCGGGGCCGGGGTTCGGAGAGCACCGCGGTCAGGTTTGTGGGTGAGGCCAGGCCGGGGGTTCGGAAAACAGCCTGGTCAGGTTTCCGGGGCAGCCCGGGCCTAGGTAGGACCTGCCTGCCTACCCTCGCAAGCCCCCGGTCAGGTTTCCGGAGGCGAAAGGACCGGTCTCCCCCGAGCGCGCCGGGCCGGCTTGTCCGTGCTCGGCGGGCTGGACTTCCGTGCTCGGTGGGGGCGGATTACACCGTGCACGTGGGCCCGGGTCCCGCGTCCGGTGGACTGGTCACCCATGCGCCGTGCGGGGGGGGGCGGATCCCACCGTGCAAGAGCGCCCAGGTCCCGCGTCCGGTGGACTGATCGCCCATGCGCCGTGCGGGGGGGGATCCCATCGTGCAAGAGCGCCCGGGTCTCGCGCCCGGTGGACTGATCGCCCATGCGCCTCGCCCATGCGCCCCGGGAGGCGGATCCCACCCTGGAAGCGGGTCCAGGCCCCCAACCTCGATCGGCCAGGTGCGAGTGCGCCCGGGTCCCGTGCCCGATGGGCCCGGGCCCTGCCGTCAGCGGACCGCGCCCTCTCCCCAGCGGACCGCGCCCCCTCCCCACCAGCCCGCGCCCCCGCCCTCAGCAGCCCGCGCCCCCGTCCCCCACCACCCCGTATACGCGGAAGTAGCGAAAACCCGGACGCGGTGGGTGGGGCGGACCTACCCTCGATTTTGTGCCAGGGGCGTCCGGCCGGGTGCTTGTTGTGGACGACAACAAGGTGATCCGGCAGTTGATCAGGGTCAACCTCGAGCTGGAGGGCTTCGAGGTCGTGACCGCGGCTGATGGTGCCGAGGCGCTGGACATCGTGGGGCAGGTCAGGCCCGATTGCGTCACGTTGGATGTGGTGATGCCGCGGCTCGACGGGCTGCGGACGGCGGCGCGGTTGCGGAATGATCCGGGGACCCGTGAGCTGCCGCTCGTCATCGTGAGCGCGTGTACTCAGTACGAGGTGGAGAGCGGGCTCGAGGTCGGGGTCGACGCGTTCCTGGCCAAGCCCTTCGAGCCGGCGGAGCTGGTGGCGCTGGTCAGGCGGCTGGTCGAGCAGGGGCGCGGCCCCGACGCGGAAGCTTCGGCGGAGACGTCCGCGGCGGCCCAGGACACGAGGGCCAAGCCCAAGGAGCGCGCCGGGCGCGGTCGGCACTGAGCCCGGCCCACTGAGACATCCGCGGGGCTACCCACGCGCCGACGAGTACCCGTACGGATTCCCGGCACCGGCCCACACCGCGACCGTGGATGTATGACTTCTCAGACCGCCAAGACCGTCAACAGCGCCAATAGCGCTAACACCGTCAAGACCGCTGAGAGCGCCAAGACCGCTCAGGCTTCGCGCGTCACGCGTCCCGGGCCGATCGGCCGGGTCAAGTGGGCCGCGAACAGGGGCCTGTTGAAGACTGTCGGGCGCCTGAGCAAAGGCGTCAGGATCGGCTATCGGTACGGGTTCGACAGCGGGACCATGCTCGATTACGTCTACGTCAACAAGGCGCACGGTGCGGCGGGGATCGGGCTCGTCATCGACCGGATCTTCCTGAACGCCGTCGGGTGGCGGGCCATCCGGGCGCGCAGGGCGCTGCTGCTCGCGACGCTGGACGAGGAGATTCTCGCGCGGGGCGGACGGGGCGGGAGTGTGTTCGTACTCGATGTGGCCGGCGGACCCGGACGGTATCTGCAGCAGCTGATCGCCGGGCATCCCGAGGGCCGGGTGCGGGTCGAGTGCCGGGATCTGGCGGAGGCCGGGCTGCGGCAGGGGGAACTGCTCGCCCGGGCACGGGGGTTGAGTGCGGAGGCGATCTCGTACGAGGTGGGGGACGCGCTGGATCCGAAGCCGCCGTCGTCCGGGGCGCCCGATGTGATCGTGGTGTCCGGGCTGTACGAGCTGCTGCTCGACGACCGGCAGATCAGGGCTTCCGTGGAACGGCTGCGAGGGCTGCTCGCGCCCGGCGGCTCGCTGGTGTTCACCACACAGACGCGGCATCCGCAGCTCGACTTCATCGCTCACGTACTGCCCAATCGGGACGGGGAGTTGTGGGAGATGGAGTGCCGCAGCGTGGCGGAGGCGGAGCGGTGGGCGCGTGACGCCGGGTTCAGTGAAGTGGAGAGTGCGATGGAGGCCGTGGGGTTGTTCGCGGTGACCGTCGCGCGCGGGTGAGAGGGCGAGGAGGCGAGACGCGCGGAGGTGGGATGCGAGAGGCGTGGAGGTGAGGGACGCTCCGCGCCGCGGCTGAGATTCAGGCGGACTTCTTCCTCGAACCCGCGGTGCTCTTCGCCCCCGCGGTGCTCTTCGATGCCGAGTGCTTCGATGCCGAACTCTTCGTCGTCGCCGTCGTCTTCTTCGCCGCCGTCTTGGCCGTGGACTTCTTCGCCGTGGACTTGGTGACCGTCGATTTCGTCGCTGTCGATTTCGTCGCCGTCGTCTTCTTCCCCGCCGTCTTTTTCGCCGTGGAAGCCGTCGACTTCTTGCCCCCGACCTCCTTCGGCGCCGCCGCGGCCGACTTCTTGCGCGACTTCAGCGGGGTCACCGCGGCCACCTCACCGTCAGCGTCCGTCCCCTCGCCGCGCGCCTCCTTGGCCGCCCGGACACTGCTCTCCAGGGCCGCCATCAGGTCGATCACCTTGCCGCCGCCCGCGGGCTCCGCGGGTGCCTGGGCCACGGCCTGGCCGCCGCCCGTCTTCGCGGCGATCATCTCCTCGACCGCGATGCGGTAGTCGTCGTGGAGGGTTTCGATGTCGACCTCGCCGAGCGTCTCCATCAGGGCGTCCGCGAGGTCCAACTCGGCGTCGCGGACCGTGACATGGGTGTCGGGGGCGACCTCGTCCGCGGCCCGGATCTCGTCGGGCCAGAGCAGGCCGTGCATCGCGATCGCGTTGTCGACGACGCGGAGCATGCCGAGGCGTTCGCGGCCGCGGAGGGCGAATTTGGCGATCGCGACCTTCTGGCTTCGCTTCAGGGCCTCGCGGAGAAGGGTGTACGGCTTGGCCGCCGGGACCCCGTTGGCCGCCAGGTAGTAAGCCGTGTCCATCTGGAGCGGGTCGATCCGTTCGGCCGGGACGAAGGCGACGATCTCGATGGTCTTGGCCGTGGGGATCGGGAGCGACGCCAGGTCCTCGTCCGTGATCGGGATGATCGAGCCGTCGGCGTCCTCGTACCCCTTGCCGATCTCCTGGGACGTGACCTCCTTCTCCTCCAGCTCGCACACCTTGCGGTAGCGGATCCGGCCGCCGTCGGCGGTGTGGATCTGGCGGAAGGAGACGTTGTGGTTCTCGGTGGCGTTGACCAGCTTGATCGGGATGCTGACCAGGCCGAAGGAGATGGCACCGTTCCATATGGATCGCACGTTTCGCCCCTTCCGCGGGGATTCGGCAGGTTCATACGGTCTTACGTGGGATTCTTATCGTATGACGCCGATCACAGAGGTGGAGGGGCGGCGCCTTGCGCTCTCGAATCTGGAGAAGGTGCTCTACCCCGCGCACGGCTTCACCAAGGGCGAGGTCCTTCACTACTACGCCGTGACGGCCGGATCGCTGCTCGCGCACCTGTACAACCGGCCGGTCTCCTTTCTGCGGTTTCCGGACGGGCCCGATGGCCAGCGGTTTTTCGCGAAGAACGTGCCGCCGGGGACTCCGTCGTGGGTGCGGACGGCCGACGTGCCGCGTCGCTCCGAAGGCCGTACCGCCAAACAGGTTGTCGTCCAGGACATGGCCACCCTGATGTGGGCCGCGAATCTGGTCACCGAATTCCATACGCCCCAGTGGCAGGCGGACGCTCCCGGCATGGCGGACCGGATGGTGTTCGACCTCGACCCCGGGGAGCCGGCCACGATCGTCGAGTGCTGTGAGGTCGCGCTCTGGCTGCGGGAGCGGCTCGAGGCGGACGGGCTCCACGTGTACGCCAAGACCTCCGGGTCCAAGGGGCTGCATGTGCTCGTACCGCTGCAGCCGACGCCGTCCGAGAAGGTCTCCGCGTACGCGAAGGATCTTGCGGTCGAGGCCGAGCGCGAGCTGCCGGGACTGGCGCTGCACCGGATGACCAGGGCGCTGCGGCCCGGGAAGGTCTTCGTCGACTACAGCCAGAACGCGGCGGCGAAGACGACCGCGGCTCCCTATACGTTGCGGGCGCGGCCCCTGCCGACCGTGTCCGCGCCGGTCACCTGGGAGGAGGTCGAGGGGTGTGAGCACCCCGATGACCTGGTGTTTCTGGCGAACGACATTCCGCCGCGGCTACGGGAGCACGGGGATCTGCTCGGCCCGCTGATCAACCTCAACCGGGCCGGGAAGCTGCCCCGGGGGTTCCGGTGAGCGCGGGCGGGGGTTCCGGTGAGCGCGGGCATGGGGTTCCGGTGAAGCCGCCCGTGACGCTTGCGCCACCCCTGAAGGTGGCGCTGGCCGAGTCGGTGAGTGCGCTGCCCGAGGGCGCGAGCGGCTGGGCGTACGAGCCGAAGTTCGACGGGCACCGGATGGTGCTCTTCCACGCCGGCGGGCAGGTGCGGCTGCAGGCGCGGTCCGGGCGGATCGTCACCCGGTCCTTTCCCGACATCGCTCAGGCGGCGCGGGCGCTGCCCGAGGGGACCGTGATCGACGGCGAGGTCGTGGTCTGGACGGACGGGCGGGTGGACTTCACGGCCGTACAGGCCCGGGCGATGTCGACGCCCGCGCGGGCCGCGGAGCTCGCGCGGACGCTGCCGGCCTCGTATGCGGCCTTCGACCTCTTGGCTCTACGGGGTGAGGATCTGCGTCCGGCCCCGTACACCCGGCGGCGCGAGGAGCTCGTCGCGCTGCTCGCGCCGCTCGGGCCGCCGTTGCAGGCCGTGCCGATGACCACGGACCGTGAGCTGGCGCTGAGCTGGTACGAGGGGCTGCGGGACACCGGGATCGAGGGGCTTGTGGTCAAGCGGCTCGACCAGGGGTACCGGGCGGGGCGGCGGTCGTGGCTGAAGCTGCGGCACAGCGATACGCGGGACGCGGTGGTGGTCGGGTTCACCGGGCCGCCCGCGCGGCCGCAGGCGCTGGTGCTCGTGCTGCCGGACGACGATGAGCCGGTGCTCTCGAGTCCGCTGTCGCCCGGGGTGCGGGCCGAGGCGGCCGGGCTGTTGCCGCCCGCTCAGGGCACGGGTGAGCTCAATGCGGTGGGGCTCGGGGACGTGACGTATCGGAGCGTGGTTGGTGGGCCGGTGGTGGAGGTGCGGCAGCAGGTCACGCGGCATCAGACGGTGGCGGTCGTTCGGTTCCGATGAGGCCGGCGGCGGTCGTTCGGTTCCGGTGAGCTCGGCGGCGGTCGTTCAGTCCCCGTGAACTCGGCGGCGGTCGTTCGGTCCCCCGTTAGCTCGGCGGCGGTCGTTCGCTTCCGGTGAGGCTTGTGGCGGTCGTTCGGTTCCGGTGAGCTCGGCGGCCGGTTAACCGGGCGGTCAGGTACGCAGCCAAGTCCGCCGGTCCCGCGCCTGTGCGTACAGCGTCTCGATGTCCGTCGGTTTGTAGACACCGCCGAGGGTGGCGAAGGCGGTGAGGTCCGTGTCCTCGACGACGCGGGCCTCCCGGAGCGGACCGCGCAGGTCGACCGCCGTCGCCGCGACCACCGCGAGGACCGGGCGGACCTCCGTGGTCAGGGCCAGGCAGGCGCGGTCGGCCTGGTGGCGCAGGCGGCCCAGGAGCGGTTCCGCCGGGGCGCGGCCCACCGTGACCTCAGGGTCCGTGACGCGGACGCGGTGCTTGGCGGCGTGCAGGGCGTGCAGCGCGAAGACGCCGCCCGGGCCGATCAGGAGATGGTGCAGAAGGCTGCCGCCCGGGAGCGGCAAGCAGTGCAGGACGCGCCAGCCCGCCGGTTCCAGGCGGTCCAGGGTCTCGCCTACCGCCTGCTGTGCGAGCAGGTCGCGCCGGCGCTGGTCCGAGCGCAGCCGGCGGACCGGGGTCGGATCGCGGTCCAGGGCGATCAGGAGCGCTTCGCCGGGGCGGTTGGGGGCCAGGTCGTCGTCGGGATGCAGGGCGAGGCGGGCGAGTTCGGCGCTGGTCGGCACCGGCGGGGCGCCCACCGTGACCGGGCCGGTCAGATAGGGCCCGAGGGCCCGGAGCACCTCTTGCCTGCGTTCGTCCCTGAGGAGATTGACCCGGCCGGCCTCGCGGTCGTACCAGGCGATGTTCCTGCCGTCCGGGAGGAGTACGTAGTAACGCTCGTGTCCATGTCGCCATGTGGGTACGACCCGCAAGTCGGTCATGCCGCATCACCCCACGACCATGGGAACAGCTCGGCCCGGTCCGGGCAATAACCCGGTCGGGCCCGGACCCGTTCGAAAGTACCTACGCTGGTGGGGACTTGAGGGGGTTTGCCGAATGCCCACGAAGCTCTCGTTCTCGGAGGTGCCCTCGCCGGGCCGTCGCTGGGACGAGGTCGCGCCCGGGCTTTCCATGGACGGACATGAGATGCGGGAGCAGGACGGGCCGGTCGAATCCGTCGTGGTGGGCGCGGAGTTCGAGGTCGTCTGCAGTCTTCATACGGTCCCGGGCCACGGCCCCTCCCCTGGCATCGAGCATCACGTCCTGGACATCCCGGACGCCGCGCTGAGCGAGGAGCAGCTGGCCGAGGTGCGCCGGATGGTGTGGCTCGCGCATGTCTCGCTGTCGGCCGGGCGTTCCGTCCTCGTGCGCTGCTACAGCGGGTACAACCGGTCCGGCCTGGTGGTCGCCGGGGTCCTGATGCTCGGCGGATACGGGGCACAGGACGCGATCGCGCGGATACGGGAGCGCCGGTCGCCGTACGCCCTGCACAACTCGCTCTTCGTGCACTACCTGGTCAACGGGATGCTCAGCGAGTGAGGCCTCGGCCCCGCTCACAGCGGGGCCCGTCGCCGATTGAAGGCTGAACGCTGAAGGCCGCCGGTTGAAGGCTGAATAAGTAACGGCTCCGTCCGGACAGCTATGGGCCGCCGTTACACAGCTGCCGAATTGCCGCAATGGCGGACACATACCTTCGAATACGTCAGCCCGTCCGATGGCCTCAGCAGCCCGCGTCGTAAGGACCCCTCGTGAGCACTTCCCGTCGCACTCTCGTCCGCACGCTCGCCGTCTCCGTTCTCACGGGCGGCGCGCTGCTGATGCCGGCCGCCGCCTCCTTCGCGGCCTCGCCGGCCTCGGACCTGTCCACGCACGCCGAATCCCCGGCCCTGCTCGCCGCGGGCGGCGGTGTCGCGGCGGCCGGCGCCGCGGGCCTCGGCTTCGCGATGCTGCGCCGCGGCCGCACCGACGGCCGCGACCGCACCGAGAGCTGACCCCACCTGCCCCCGATCTGCCCCCCACTGGAGCACCTCGTGACCACCCCCACCCTCCCCCGCCGCACCACCCGCATAGCCGCCGCGTCCGTCCTGACCGTCTCGCTCGGCGCCGGCCTCATGGCCTGCGGCCAGGGCGCGCAGCCCGGCCCGGACGTGAAGGTCAGCAACACCGCGACCACCCAGGCCGCACAGGCCCCGCAGCCGCTGAAGCAGTCCAAGCCGATCGGTCTGCGGATCCCCTCGGCCGGCGTCGACGCCACGTCGATGCTCGATCTGACCACGGACGCGACCGGCGAGCTGAAGGTGCCGCCGGCCGACAAGGCGGAGCTGCCGGGCTGGTGGCAGGACGGGCCGACGCCCGGCGAGAAGGGCGCGGCCGTCCTGGTCGCGCACTACGACACCGCCAAGGGGCCGGCGCTGATGAAGAACGTCAAGGACATGAAGGTCGGCGACGCCGTCGACGTCCCCCGCGCGGACGGCACCACGGCGCACTTCAAGGTCCGCGAGATCGAGCAGGTGAACAAGAGCGACTTCCCCACCAATAAGGTGTACGGGGAGACGGACCGTGCCGAGCTGCGGCTCCTCACCTGTGGCGGCGGCCTGAAGGACGGCCACCGCACGGACAACATCATTCTCTACGCCGACCTGGTGCAGTAGCAGCGTCCGACGGCCAGGTGCGGTGACCGCCGACCCGGAGTGCCGATGTGAAGCCCCGTTCCGCCGCTCTCGTGCTGCCCGCCGTCGCCCTGCTCGCCGCGACCGCGGTGGGCTGCGGCAGCGCGGGCGGGCTCAAGAGCGCGGGCGCGACCCCGAGCGCGGTGGGTCCGGCGCGGCTGTGGCCCGAGCTGCCGCCCGCGCGGAGCGATACCCAGGACGATCTCGGGGACGTCAAGCCCGAGGTCGTACCGGGAATCAAGGTGCCCGACGGCGATCTGCACCGGGTGAACGCGCTCGCCGTGGTGCAGGCGGAGGTGCGGGCCCACCCGGACGAGGCGACCGGGCAGGACGCCATGCCCGCCGAGATCCGTACGAAGATCCTCGACTGCGAGGGGAAGGCCGGGGACAAGGGCTGCCCGGTGATGACCGCGTACTACCGGGACCTGACCGGCAGCGGGAAGGACGAGCTGATCGTCGGGATCGATCTGGGCGACCGGGACGCGTACGGGATCGGCATCCGCGCGTACACGCAGGACGAAGGCCGTCTCGTACGGATCATGTCGACCACCCAGCCGGTGATCAGCGCGGAGCTGGCCGGACGGGATCTGATCCTGCGCTCGCCGGCCCAGTTCGCCGGGTACGAGTTCCGGGATGTGTGGTCCTGGGACGGGTCGGCGCGGTCGATGCTCCCGAAGCGGATGGAGATCGTGAAGGCGCCCGGGGCGAGCCCACGGGCCGGGCTCTCCGAGACCCCGCCCTCCGCGGCGCCCTCCCCCTCCGCGGCGGCCACCCCGTGAAGCCCCGCCTCCCCTCCTGGACCGCGTCCCTGACCTGGAAGGCCGCGGTCTTCATCACGGTCATGTGCTGTGCGCTGGCCGCGATGCTCGGCGCCTTCGTGCATGTCGCGGTCACCGGCCAGACGGTCGGCAACGCGCGCGAGAAGGCGCTCACCAAGCTGCAGGACGTCACCCGTTTGTACGAAGCGGGCGACCGGCTTCCGCCCGACTCGGGGATCGATCTCGCGGACCTGCCCGGCTCGCTGCGCGACCTCGCCCTGGAGGGCAGGCGCGGCACCATGGTCGCCGAGTACGACGGGCGGCCCCTCATGTGGGCGGCGGGTCCGGCGGACGACGGCCAGGTCGTGGCCGCGGGCATCGACTACTCGCAGGGCGCGCGGACCATCGAGGGCCTGGACCGGGCGATCGCCGTCTCCTCGGTCCTGGCGATCGGGGCGACGCTCCTGGTGGGCGCGTTCGGTGTGACCCGCGTGACGCGGCGGCTGCATCAGACGGCCACGGTCGCGCGCCGGATCAGCGCCGGCGATCTGGACGCGCGGGTCAACGACCCCCGTACGAAGGATCCCGACCGCGCCCCGGACGAAGTGGCCACCGTGGCGGGGGCGTTGGACACCATGGCCGCCTCGCTGCAGGGCAAGCTGGAGAGCGAGCAGCGGTTCACCGCCGATGTCGCGCACGAGCTGCGCACCCCGCTGACCGGGCTGCACGCGGCGGCCGAACTGCTGCCGCCGGGGCGTCCCGCCGAGATGGTGCGCGAGCGGGTGCAGACGATGCGGACGCTCACCGAGGACCTCCTGGAGATCTCGCGCCTTGATTCACGGCGCGAGGAAGTCGACCTGGACAGCCACGAGTTGGGCCCCCTGGTGGAGCGGGCCGCGCAGGGTACGGACACGCGGGTCGAGGTCGTACGGAACGTGCGGATCGAAACCGACCGGCGGCGCCTGGAGCGGGTCCTCGGCAATCTGATCGCCAACGCCCATAAGCACGGCCGCCCTCCGGTCCTCGTGACCGTCGACGGCCCGGTGGTCTCCGTACGGGACCACGGCGACGGCTACCCGGACTATCTGGTGGAGCACGGGCCGCAGCGGTTCCGTACCGAGGGCGGCGCGAAGGGACATGGGCTCGGCCTGACCATCGCGGTGGGCCAGGCGCGGGTCCTGGGTGCGCAGTTGAGGTTCACGAACGATCCGGACGGTGGGGCGGTGGCACGGCTGACGCTGCCGTACGACGCGGGCGAAGGGGCCCAGGGCCCCAGGCGCGGAGACGCCTGAGTCCGCTTCACAGCGAGCCCCGAGCCCGCCTCGCAGCGAGCCCTGAGTCCGTTTTGCGTACTCCCGGGTCCGCTCCTAGCGTGATCACACCGGTTCGCCCCTTCGAGGAGGCCCTCATGTCGCTCCGGTCCACCGCCCTTCGTGTGGGCATATCCGTCTCGCTCGGCGCGCTCTGCGTGGCCGGGGCCGCGGTCCCTTCGTCCGCACAGCCGCAGACCACTCTCCGGGCGGCGCCCGGAGACCCCGGCACCAACCCGCCGCCGAGCTACACGGGCCGGATCAGCGCCCGCAACGGGCTGATCCTGCGCGACTCCCCGACCCGCGGCAGCCGGATCGTCCGCACCGAGCCGTACGGCGCGATCGTGCACATCTTCTGCAAGACGCGCGGCGAGAACGTCCAGGGCAACGACCGCTGGTACCAGCTCACCGACGGGACCTGGGCCTGGGGTGCGGCGTACTACATCGACAACATCGGGCCCGCGCCGCGCTGGTGCTGAAGGTCCGGCCTCGCCGGTGCTGAAGGTCCGGCCTCGCCGGTGCCGAGAGCCGTCCGACCGCTCGGCCCACTCATCCCGCCGCCGCTCGGCCACTCATCCTCGTACGACAAAAACGTCCCGATATAGCGGGACATCACCCCCACCCATTGCTACCGTCCGCGCATGACCGGATCGACGGCTGACTTCCAGGACCTGGCGGAGCTCACCAACCCGCAGGACGCCGCCGTCACCGGGGCCGGACCGATGCGGCGGCGCGGGGTGGAACTGGCGCTGCTCGTCCTCGCCGTGGGCCTCAGCGTCTGCGGTTACGTCTCCGTCGGCCTCGCCCGGCACGGTGTGGTCCCGCCGGGCGCGGCCGGTTACGGAGCCGGGCTCGGCGTGCTCGCGCTGCTCGCGCATATCGCGGTACGGCTGCGCGCGCCGTACGCCGATCCGCTGCTGCTTCCGACCGCCGTGCTGCTCAACGGGCTCGGACTCGTGCTGATCTACCGCCTCGACCAGGAGACCCCGCACGACCAGGCCGCGCTGGCCCAACTGGTGTGGTCCACGGTCGGGGTGGGGCTCTTCATCGTGGTCGCGCTCGCGCTCAAGGACCACCGGGACCTGCAGCGTTACGCGTATCTCTCGGGCCTTGCCGCCCTCGCGCTGCTCGCGGTGCCGATCTTCTTCCCGCCGGTGAACGGGGCACGGCTCTGGGTGCGGATCGCCGGTCTGTCGCTGCAGCCGGGCGAGTTCGCGAAGGTGCTGCTCGCGGTGTTCTTCGCGGCGTATCTGGCGGCGAACCGCAGCGCGCTCGCGTACGCGGGCCGGCGGGTGCTGTGGATGCGGCTGCCGACGGGGCGGGTGCTCGGTCCTGTCGTGGCGATCTGGCTGGTAAGCGTCGCGGTGCTCGTGGTGGAACGGGACCTGGGCACGTCGCTGCTCTTCTTCGGTCTCTTCGTGATCCTGCTGTTCGTGGCCACGGGCCGCAAGGGATGGCTCGCGGTCGGGCTGCTGCTCGGGGGCGCGGGGGCGTACGCGGCCGCGCGATTCGAACCCCATGTGCACACCCGCGTGTCCGACTGGCTGCATCCGCTGGCCTCCATCGAGGCGGGCGAGGGGCCCAACCAACTCGCCCAGTCCCTCTTCGCGTTCGCGGCCGGCGGGATGCTCGGCACCGGGCTCGGCAAGGGCGAGTCGATCCTGATCGGCTTCGCGGCCAAGTCCGACTTCATCCTGGCGACGGCCGGCGAGGAGCTGGGGCTGGTGGGCCTTTCCGCCGTCTTCGTTCTGTACGGGGTGCTGGTGGCGCGCGGTTACCGGGCGGGGCTCGCGCTGCGGGACGCGTTCGGGCGGCTGCTCGCGGTGGGGCTCGCGTCGATCCTCGCGCTCCAGGTGTTCGTGATCGCGGGCGGGGTGATGGGGCTGATCCCGCTGACCGGTATGGCGATGCCCTTTCTCGCGCAGGGCGGTTCGTCCGTGGTGACCAACTGGATCATGGTGGCGCTCCTGATCCGGCTGAGCGATTCGGCGCGCAGACGCCCTGAGGAGGGATCGGAGTGAGCCGCCAGGTCCGTCGGGAGGGATCCGAGTGACCCGCCAGATCCGTCGGGAGGGATCCGAGTGACCCGCCAGATCCGCTGGGCGGCGGCCTTCTGCCTGCTGCTCACGGCGCTGCTGCTGCTGAACGCGGCGCGTATCCAGCTCGTCCAGTCGGCGACGTACGACGACAATCCGGCCAACCGCCGTCAGGCCATCGCGCGTTACAGCCAGCCGCGCGGCGACATCTATGTCGACGGGCGGCCGGTCACCGGGTCCAAGGACACGGGCGAGCAGCTCCGCTATGAACGCACGTACAAGAACGGTCCGTTGTACGCGCCGGTGACCGGCTACGCCTCGCAGGTGTACGGATCGACCTTCCTGGAGGACTCCGAGGACCGCGTCCTCGCCGGCACCTCGCCCCTGCTCGCGCCGCTTCCGCTGTGGGGGGACCTCACCCGGGAGCTGCAGCCGGGCGGGCGGGTGCACACCACGATCGTGCCCGCGATGCAGCGGGCGGCGTTCGACGGGCTCGGCGGCAGACAGGGGGCGGTCGCCGCGATCGAGCCGTCCACCGGCAAGATCCTGGCGCTGGTCTCGACTCCCTCGTACGATCCGGGACTTCTGTCGGGCAACGACGTGAGCGCCGCGAGGAACTGGTCCCGGCTGAACGCGGCCGCGAGCAAGCCGATGCTGAACCGGGCGATCCGGCAGACCTATCCGCCGGGTTCGGCGTTCAAGGTGGTGACGGCCGCCGCGGCCCTGGACGCGGGCGTGATCACGGATGTGGACGCGCCGACGGATTCGCCGGACCCCTATCGGCTGCCCGGCACGTCCACCTCGCTCGGCAACGAGGTCAAGGGCTGCGAGAACGCCTCCCTGCGCCATGCCTTCACCTGGTCCTGCAACACGGTCTTCGCCCGGCTCGGCGTCGATGTCGGGGTCGGGGCGATGGCGGGGACGGCTCAGCGCTTCGGCTTCAACACCCGAGGGCTGCGCATCCCTTCACCCGTGGCGACCAGCAACTTCGACACGTCGATGGACCAGCCGCAGCTGGCGCTGTCCTCGATCGGGCAGTACGACACCACGGCCACCCCGCTGCAGATGGCGATGGTCGCCTCGACGGTCGCGTCCGGCGGCGACCTCAAGGCCCCGTACCTGGTCGACCGTACGACGGACGCCTCCGGCGACACCGTCTCACTCCCCCAGCCGCGCTCGCTGCGGCAGACGTTCAACCCCGCGACGGCCTCGGTGCTGCGGGAGTTGATGGTCGAGGTCGTCGAGAAGGGCACGGGCCGCAACGCGGCCATCCCGGGCGCGGTGGTCGGCGGCAAGACGGGCACGGCCCAGCACGGCTTCGGCAACACGGGCCTCCCGTACGCCTGGTTCATCTCCTGGGCACAGCCCGCCGATTCCGCGACCCCGGCGGTGGCGGTCGCCGTGGTGGTGGAGGACGCTTCGGCGGTACGCGACGACATCAGCGGCGGCGGCATCGCGGCACCCATCGCCCGCGCGGTGATGGAGGCGGGGCTGGCGCGGGCGGGGCAGTCGGAGCCGGGTCAGCGGGAGTGGCCGGGGCGTCAGGAGTGGCCGGGCCAGCAGGAGGAGTGGCCGCAGCGGCAGGAAGGGTGGCCGGGGGCGCGGGGGCGGCGGTAGGGCGGCCGGCGGGCAGCCCGGCACCGGACCGCTCGGCACTGGACCGCCCGGCGCCGGGCCGCTCGGCACCGGACCGTCACGACACCGGACCGCCCGGCCCCGGACCCTCACGACACGAGGCCGCCCGGCAGCGGTTCGCGTCGTTCGAGCCAGGCGGCCGGGACCGCGTCGATGCCGGTGCGGGCGCCCACCACGCCCCCGGTGATCGCACAGGTCGTGTCGACGTCGCCGAAGCCTTCGGCCGTGGTCCACAGCGCGGACACCAGGTCGTCGGGGTGGCGGGCGGCGGACCAGAGCGCGAAGGGGACGGTGTCGTCGGCGCGTATGCGCTGTCCGTTGCCGAGGAGGTCGGCGGCTCGCCACGGTTCCGTCGTGAACGGCACGTCCACGGCCCGTTCGAGCCCGTCGCGCACCGGGCCCTCGGGGGTGGACCCGGCGATCGTACGGAGATCGAGCTCACCGCGTACGGACAGGGCGGCGGCCACCGCGACGGCCACGGCGCCCGCGCTGCCGTCGGGGTGGGCATGGGTGACCTGGGCGGACAACTCGGCCTGCTGAGCTACGCGTTGGAGGTCGTGCGCGAACCAGGCGCCGAGCGGGGCGACGCGCATGGCCGCACCGTTTCCGAGCGAGCCCTGCCCCTCGAACAGCTCACCGGCCAGCCCGCGCCACCTGGCCGGTTCGGGCAGCACCTGGGGCAGGAGCCGGTGCATCCCGTACCCGTAGCCGCGTGCCGGATCGGCGTCGTAGATCAGCGCGAAGGCCTCGGCGAGCTCCCGCTGGCGGATCTCCCCGTACTGGTCGAGGACGCGCTGGATACCGAGCGCCACGGCGGTGTCATCGGTCCAGTGCCAGTCCGGCTCCTCGGGCATCCGCCGGGCCCGTATCTGCTCGTAGGCGTCCTTGGGCTCCCGGAACAGCGGAAACCACCGCTCGCCGAACGCGTCCCCGAGCGCGAGGGCTTCGAGACTGCGGCGGGCGGCGGCGCGATGCGGTGCGGGCGCGTGCTCGGGCGTCGTCATGGGGCGATGATGCCCGGCGGGGGCCGCGGGCGGCATCGAGTTTTCCGCCCACTGCGACGCAGGCCCGTCCAGCTCTCCGCCCCTTGCAACGCGGGCCCGTTCAGCTCTCCGCCCCTTGCAACGCGGGCCCGTTCAGCTCTCCGCCCCCTGTGTGATCGCCTCGCCCACCTCCTCCACCCGGGCCGCCTCCTCGGCGGCGAAGCGTTCCGCGTCGAGTTTTTCGGCGATCTCCTCGTCCTGGGCCATGAGTTGGTCCAGGTTCTGGTTGCCCATCTCGAAGACGCCCATGTCGACGTATGCCGCCTGGAGGCGTTTGCCCCACAGGCCGATGTCGCGGACGCACGGGACGATGCGGGAGAAGAGCAACTGGCGGAACAGGGCGAGGAATTCGGACTGCTCGCTGTACTCCTCGGCCTCCGCCTTCGGGATGCCGAAGTTCTCCAGGACCTCCACGCCGCGCAGCCGGTCGCGCATCAAGTAGCAGCCCTCGATGACGAATTCCTCGCGTTCGCGCAGCTCCGCGTCCGTGAGCTGCTTGTAGTAGTCGCGCAGAGCCATCCGCCCGAAGGCCACGTGACGGGCCTCGTCCTGCATGACGTACGCGAGGATCTGCTGCGGCAGCGGCTTGTCGGTCGTGTCGCGGATCATGCCGAAGGCGGCGAGCGCCAGGCCCTCGATCAGGACCTGCATGCCCAGATACGGCATGTCCCAGCGCGAGTCGCGCAGGGTGTCGCCGAGGAGGGACTGGAGGTTGTCGTTGATGGGGTAGGCCATGCCCACCTTGTCGTGCAGGAAGCGGCCGAAGATCTCGGCGTGCCGGGCCTCGTCCATGGTCTGCGTCGCCGAGTAGAACTTCGCGTCCAGGTCGGGGACGGATTCGACGATGCGGGCCGCACAGATCATCGCGCCCTGTTCCCCGTGCAGGAACTGGCTGAACTGCCAGGAGGCGAAGTGCTGGCGCAGTTCACCTTTGTCGCGTTCGGTCAGCTTCGCCCAGTGGCGGGTGCCGTACAGGGACAGGGATTCGTCCGGGGTGCCGAGCGGGTCGTACGGGTCCACCTCGATGTCCCAGTCGATGCGCTTGGCGCCGTCCCACTGCTTGTCCTTGCCCTTCTGGTAGAGCGCGAGCAGCCGTTCGCGGCCGTCGTCGTACTCCCAGTTGAAGCGGGCCGCAC
>NZ_JAEIMH010000119.1:0-1499 GCF_016464295.1 Streptomyces sp. N35
GTCCGCCGTCTGGACCGGGTGATCATCCGGTTCGCGGGTGACTCGGGTGACGGTATGCAGCTGACGGGTGACCGGTTCACCTCGGAGACGGCATCGTTCGGCAATGACTTGTCCACGCTGCCGAATTTCCCGGCCGAGATCCGTGCGCCTGCCGGCACGCTGCCCGGTGTCTCCAGTTTCCAGCTGCATTTCGCTGATCATGACATTCTGACGCCGGGCGATGCGCCGAGTGTTCTGGTGGCGATGAATCCGGCGGCGCTCAAGGCGAATATCTCCGATGTGCCGCGTGGCGCCGAAGTCATTGTGAACACCGATGAGTTCACGAAGCGGGCGATGCAGAAGGTCGGTTACGACACCAGCCCGCTTGAGGACGGTTCGCTGGACGGCTACAGCGTGCATCCGGTGCCGCTGACCACGTTGACGGTCGAGGCGCTCAAGGAGTTCGACCTGTCGCGCAAGGACGCGGGGCGCAGCAAGAACATGTTCGCGCTGGGTTTGCTGTCGTGGATGTATCACCGTCCGACCGAGGGCACCGAGGCGTTTTTGCGGCAGAAGTTCGCGAAGAAGCCCGAGATCATGAAGGCGAATCTGGCGGCGTTCCGGGCGGGTTGGAACTTCGGTGAGACCACCGAGGACTTCGCGGTCTCCTATGAGGTGCTGCCGGCGGCGAAGGCGTTCCCGACGGGCACGTACCGCAATATTTCCGGGAACCTGGCGCTGTCCTATGGTCTGGTGGCGGCGGGCCGGCAGGCGGATCTGCCGTTGTATCTGGGCTCGTATCCGATCACGCCGGCGTCCGACATCCTGCATGAGCTGTCCAGGCACAAGAACTTCGGTGTGCGCACGTTCCAGGCCGAGGATGAGATCGCGGGTATCGGTGCGGCGCTGGGCGCGGCGTTCGGCGGCTCGCTCGCGGTGACGACGACGTCCGGTCCGGGTGTGGCGCTCAAGTCCGAGACGATCGGTCTCGCGGTCAGTCTGGAACTGCCGCTGTTGATCGTGGACATTCAGCGTGGTGGGCCTTCCACGGGTCTGCCGACCAAGACCGAGCAGGCCGATCTGCTGCAGGCGATGTACGGGCGCAACGGTGAGGCGCCGGTGCCGATCGTCGCCCCGCAGACCCCGGCCGACTGCTTCGACGCCGCGATCGAGGCGGCCCGGATCGCGCTGACCTACCGCACCCCGGTGTTCTTGCTGTCCGACGGCTATCTCGCCAACGGCTCCGAGCCGTGGCGGATCCCCGAGGTCGATGAACTCCCCGATCTGCGCACCCAGTTCGCGCAGGGCCCCAACCACACCCTGGACGACGGCACCGAGGTGTTCTGGCCCTACAAACGCGACCCCGAGACCCTCGCCCGGCCGTGGGCGATCCCGGGCACGCCGGGTCTGGAGCACCGTATCGGCGGCATCGAGAAGCAGGACGGCACGGGCAACATCTCCTACGACCCGGCCAACCACGACTTCATGGTCCGCACCCGCCAAGCCAAGATCGACGGCAT
>NZ_JAEIMH010000119.1:2281-21714 GCF_016464295.1 Streptomyces sp. N35
CTCACCAAGGGCCAGTACTCACCCACCTCCGAGGTCGGCAAAATCACCAAATCGACACCGATGGGGTCGCTGGACGCGCCCTTCAACCCGGTGTCCCTGGCGATCGGCGCCGAGGCCAGCTTTGTGGCACGCACGGTGGACTCCGACCGCAAGCACCTCACCTCCGTGCTGCGGGAAGCGGCCGCCCACCCGGGCACCGCACTGGTGGAGATCTACCAGAACTGCAACATCTTCAACGACGGCGCCTTCGAGGTGTTGAAGGACAAGCAGCAGGCCGAGGAGGCGGTCATCCGCCTGGAACACGGCCAGCCGATCCGCTTCGGCGTGGACGGCGCCAAGGGTGTCGTACGGGACTCGCTGACCGGTGACCTCAAAGTCGTCGACGTCACCGAGGCCAACCAGTCGCAGATCCTGGTGCACGACGCGCACTCCGCGTCCCCCACCACCGCGTTCGCACTCTCACGCCTGGCCGACCCGGACACCCTGCACCACACCCCCATCGGCGTCTTCCGCTCCACCGACCGCCCGGTCTACGACACCCTCATGTCCGACCAACTGGACGCGGCCATCGAGCAGAACGGCAAGGGTGACCTTGCCGTACTGCTCACGGGAAAGGACTCCTGGACCGTCGCCGGCTGAGGGGCGGCGCGCGGCGAGCGACGCGACGGGTCAGAGCGCGGCCTTCAGGACGGCGGCGACCCGTCGTACGCCCTCATGGATGCGTTCCGGGGTCGGGTAGCAGAACGAGAGCCGCATCTGGCGGCCGCCCGACCCGTCCGTGAAGAAGCCGCTCCCGGATGCGTACGCCACCTGCGCGTCCAGCGCGCGGGGGAGCAGCGCCTTGGTGTCCACGCCCTCCGGCACTGTCACCCACACGAAGAAGCCGCCGTCCGGCTCGGTCCACGTGCAGCCGGGCGGCAGGCACTCCTCCAAGGCGGCCAGCATCGCGTCGCGGCGCCTGCGGTAGTTCTCCCGGAACACATCGACTTGGCCTTGCCAGTCATGCGAGGACAGATATCGGGAGACGATCAGCTGGTTCAGAGTGGGCGGACACAGAATGGCCGACTCCATGGCCAGCGTCAGCTTCTCCCGTATCGCGGCGGGCGACAGGACCCAGCCGACCCGCAGACCGGGGGCGAACGTCTTCGAGAACGACCCCAGGTAGATGACGTTGTCCTGGTCGAGAGAACGCAGCGCCGGATAGGTCTGGCCGTCGAAGCCGAGCAGGCCGTAGGGATTGTCCTCGACGACGAGCACCCCGTACGCCCGGCAGATGTCCACGATCTCGGCCCGCCGTTCGACGGCGAGCGTCACCCCGGACGGATTGTGGAAGTTCGGGATCGTGTACAGGAATTTGACGCGGCGCCCGGCCGCCTGTGCCCGCCGCAGCGTCGTGCGCAGGCTCTCCGGCACCAAGCCGTGCTCGTCCATGGCCACGTGCGCGACCTGCGCCTGGTACGTGGCAAAGCACCCCAAGGCGCCGACATACGACGGCCCTTCGGCCACCACCACGTCGCCAGGGTCGCAGAACAGCCGGGTGACCAGGTCGAGACCCATTTGCGAGCCGACGCTCACGACGACGTCGTCAGGATGAGCCGTGATGCCCTCCAGCTTCATCACGTCACAGATCTGTCCGCGCAGCTTCGGCAGGCCGTGCGCCGATGTGTACTGCAGCGCGCTCAGTCCGTCCTGCGCGATGAGCCGAGCGGCCTCGGCGGCCAGCGCGTCGAGCGGCAGGCCGGTGAGGTCCGGCAGACCGCCCGCCAGGGACACCACCTCCGGTCTGCTGACGACGGTGAACAGCGACCGGATTTCAGAACTTGTCAGACCCGCGGCGCGTACGGCGTACCGGTCCAGATAGGGATCCCATCCCGGCGGTGCGGGAGAGACCGGGGGACGGAGGTCGAGAGTGGGGGAACCGGTCACCGCGAGGGGCACGAGTACTCCTTCAGTCGCTTCAGTCGCTTCGGTCGCTGGAGGCGGACGGCGCGAAGCGCCGCAGCCCATGGCGCAGGAGGAGTAGCCGATGCCGCGAGCGGCGCCGCACGAGCTGCACGATCGGGGCGTGGGACATGGCTCTCCAGCACATTGCAGGCCGGGTCCTGGCTGAGGATGGGAACGTCGGTGTACGAGCCACGATGGCCGACGGCGAACGAGAAATGCTCGAGATGGGACGGAGCATCGACGGACCGGGGGTTTCGCGCCGCCCCGATGGTGAACTCCGTCCTGCGTCCCCAAGTCCACTGCGTTTCATCCAGCGGAAAAGCTACGTTGCGCTCGTCGCCTCGGTGTCGACTGAATCCAGCCAACTCTATGCTTTGCATGCGGAGTTGAGTGACGGTATTGCCCTCATCTGTTGCAATGAGATTGTGCGGCAGTTAGGTTGCAGGGCGCCTAGAACCCCACAGTCCGCCGAAGGAGTCCGTGATGCCGGGAGGCAGGCTGACCGGGCAGGAACGCGAGCAGATCGCGCAGGGGCTGGCTGACGGCATCGCCTTCGCCGAGATCGGCCGCCGCCTCGGCCGCCCGACCTCGACCGTCACCCGTGAGGTCATGCGCAACGGCGGCGCCGCCGCCTACCGCGCCGACCTCGCCCACTGGGCGACCGAGCAGCGCGCCCGCCGTCGAAGGCAGGCAGTGTCGAGGGATGGGGCGACGCCGGCGCCACTGCCGCACGGGCGTGATGCGGGCGCGGTGCGCGCGTACGAGGAGGTGTTCGCCACGGTCTTCATGGCGTCGGGCCTGCCCAGGATGACGGCCCGCGTGCTCGTCTGTCTTTACACCTCCGACGAGGGAGGCCTCAGTGCCGCCGAACTCGTCAGGCGTCTCGAGGTCGGTCGATCCTCCGTCTCCAGGGCGATCGCGTTCCTCGAGAGTCAAGGGCTCGTCCGACGTGAGCGCGGTGAACGCCGCCGCGAGCGCTACACCGTCGACAACGACGTCATGTACCAGTCCACGGTGGCCGGGGCCCACTCCACCGCCCGCTTGGCCGAGACCGCGCGTCAGGGAGTGGCCGTCTTCGGGCCCGGAACCCCGGCTGCCGCTCGTCTGGAGAACGTCGCCCGCTTCGTCGACTTCATCTCCGAAAGCATCATCCGCGCCGCGGAGCAGGGACGCGAACTCCTCCACGCACCCCCGGCCGGCAGCCCGCCGCCGACGCCGGGACGGACACCGGCGGCGCGGGGCACCTGACCATTGTGCGGGCCGGCCGGCGAGGGCACCTATGACCGGTCGCCCACCGGCGCCACGTCCCGCCAAGCGCCGTCGGCGACAGACCAGCGGCCGTCCTCGTACGTGACCAGCCCAGCCTCCTCCAGCACGGCGAGGGCGTCGGCGCACCGGATGTCCGGTGTCCCGAGGCGCTCCTCGACCTCGCCGACGGTGCCGGCCCCGAGGACGACCGCGCTGTAGACGGCGAGCCGGCCATCGTCCGCAAGGGCCGCGCCCATCCGCTCCACGCCCATCCGCCCCACGCCCAACCGCTCCGCGCTCATCCGCTCCGCGCCCTGGGTGTCCGTGCCCGGCGCAGATGCGGGCGCCGCGCCCAGTTGCACCACCTCGCGCGGGGGAGTCTCCCCGAGGGCCATCAACTCCTCGCCGAAGGGCACCTTCCGGTCGCGCTCCCACCCCGCGCGCTTGCGCAGCAGCAGCAATCCGGTCTGTCGGTGCTTATGGGGTTCGCTCAACGCCAGCACGTCGAAGTCCCCGTCCGGCACCGCGTTTTGGCGGCGCAGCTCCTGCAGCAGCGGAGTGGGGACGACACGGCAGGCAGACCGGCCGGAGCGGGTCCGCGCCGTCGTCGCCAGATACGGCTCGTGCAGGACGACCATGCCGCCCGGCGCCACCCGGGGCCACAGCGCGGCGAGGAACCCGCAGTCGTCCGCCTGCGTACCGGCATCGAGCCACACCAGGTCCAGCGGCCCCCAGGCGGCGAGCTCCTGGTTCGACAGGTCGAAGAAGTCACGCTCGATGAAAGTGAGCATGTCGGCGAGGCCGAGCGAGCCGGCCGCGTCGTCCACCCGGTGCGCGGACGTACCGGGCACGGAGATGTCGTCGACGACTAGGAGCCGCGGCGCGGAGGCGCCGGGCGCCGCGTACGGATGCAGGGCGGAGACCCGTTCGGGATGCGCCGCTTCCCCGCGGGCGGGGTCACGGTCCGCGACGGCCTCCGCGCGGGCATCGCGCAACCCGAGCAGCAGATGGAGCGTTGAGGAGCCCGCCCCCACCTCGACCGTGGTGCGGGGGCGCAACATCCTGGCCAGCGCCCGCAGTACAGGACCGGCGTTCTCCGTTCCCATTCCGGGGCTGGTCAGGGCGCTGAGCGCCTCGTTGGCCGGATCTTGCACTATTGCTCCCCTCTCAGCGCGGCCGGGCCCGTCAGGCCGCAGCCTCCGGTCGACCGACGGCCCGCAGCGCACCGGCCGACAGCAACTGGTCGGCCAACCGCCGCAGTTGCGCCGGCAGACGGTCGCGAACGAGCCCGTCCTCATGTCCGGCCGCCTGCCACAGCTGGAAGGCGCCCGCGCCGGTCCTGACGAAGTTGCCTGTCGGCGTGTGGGCGAGGACGTGGCCACCGTCCTTCTGCTCCACCGCCTCCACCCATGCCTCCTGGACCAGTGAACCGGCGTCCTGTGCCTGTTCGAGGTCCTCGGGCGACGGGCCGCCGTGCAGCAGGCCGTAGCGCACCATGCCCACCAGGTGGTGATCGACACTCGCCGGGTCCTGCCGCCACACGCGGCGTATCTCGGCCACCGTGCAGCCGCGCGCCAAGGTGTCACCGACCTGCCCGGGCACCTCGACGAAGACGGCGGGATCCGTGGAGAACAGCACCGCGACCGGCCCCCCTTCGGCCAGGAACGGCACGGGCGTGTGCCGCAGTCGGGCCGTGGAACGCAGACTCAGCCGGGTGTCGGACAGCAGCAGCCGGGGCCACACCGCACGGTCGAACACCCGGGGGTCCGGTGGCGGGGTCAGATGCACCACGGCCTCGTCGTACGGGGGTGACCAGGCGAACTCCCAGGCGAGCGGCAAAGTGGCGCCCGTCTGGGCGCAGAACCGCGGGATGACCGGGTCGAGAGCGATACCGCCCCCGGATGTCGCCTTTTGCTGCTCGCCGCCCGTCATCGCGGTTCTCCCGACGCCGATGCCCCCGCGGGCACGGACACCGCCCGAACGGAAGCCGCGCCTGAGGTCGACACCCGGGTGTGCAGCCATCCGGCCAGCCCGGCCAGGAGACCGATCGTCCCGCCGACGAGGATGCCCCAGCGGGCCCAGCCCGCCGGTGCGAACCCGGCCAGAGCGAACCCGGCCGCCACCGCGGTCTGCAGCGTAGCCCCGTACGCGGCGCCCACCCGCCCCCGCACGTCCGGCGGGCAGTCGGCCATCACATGAGTGCGCAGCGCGACGTTCTGCACGGCGTTGGCCATGCCGCCGCACAGGAAGGCCGTCAGCATGACCGGCACGACGGGGAAGGCGCCCACCACCGCATGGGCCAGGCCGATCAGCGCGGCTGCCGCGACAGCGATCGTCGCGGTACGGCACCGGCGGAGTCCGGTGCGCAGCAGAAGCGGTCCGACCACCAGCCCGACACTCCAGGTGGCCAGCAGCGTTCCGTAGAAGGCCGGACCGCCGGAGACATCCCGGGTGAAGAACGGCAGCAGGACATTGGCGACCGAGGTCCCCGCGATAGTGATCATGATCGTGGTGAGCATCATCCGGCGTGCCGTCCCCGCCCACAGCAGGGAGAGCCCCAGCCGCAGCCCGCCACGGGGCGGGGGCCCGGCTTCCTTGGTGCCGGTCCCCTCCACACCCGAGGCGCGGGGACCGCCCGCGCGGGCGGGCACCGCCAGCCCGCCGCCGCTCTCCCGGGCGGCCCGCAGGGCGGACGCGAAGGTGCCCGCGTCGACCACCAGCGCGAGGCCGGTGCCACCGTGCGCGGTCAACAGGCTCACCAGCAGCGGTCCTACGATGTATCCCGCGTTGCGTACCGACTCCATGAGGCTGTTCACCCGCAGCTGCGCGTCGGAGCCCGGGAACAGCAGGGGCACGAGCGCCATCACACAGGTCTGAGCGACGGCCCCCAGCACACCGAGCACCAGCATCATGCCGATCAGCAGCGCCGGAGTGTTCGCGAACGCCGCGGCCGCCAGCGCCGTTACGCACTCCAGGGCCAGCGTGATCCCGAGCACGACGTCCAGTCGCCAGCGGTCGCAGACACGTCCGATGACGCCACCCAGAGCGATGCCGGGCACGAGACCGGCGAGCATCTGAGCCGACACCACCGAGGTCAGACCGGTCTCGTCGGCGCCGCGCAACGCCAGCGCCACCAGCGCGACCTCGTCACCCACGGTGCTCACCAGCAAGGCGACGATCACCAGGAGCACCGCGGCCCGGCTCCGCCGTACGGGTGCGGTCACGGGATCGGCTCCGCCTCGATGCCGATGGCACGCCATGACGCCAGCCTGAGCAGCACGGCATGCAGGAGAGGCACGGCCGCGGGATCCGCGGCGCTCTCCCAGTCGGCGAGTGCGAGGGCACCGCCGTCGCCGAGCGTGGCCACGGCGTCCGCCACCTGAGGATGGTCGGTCACCTTCAGCGTGTGCCCCTGGGTCGCGACGGCGCGGCGGCCGTCTGCGAGCAGACGCTGGCGCACCTGGACATCGGCGTGCTTGCGGACCGTGGCCCGGCGCGGCACGGCGGCGAGCGGGCCCGCCGGCCGGCCGACCCCCAGGCCCGCAGACGTCACGGCACACATGTGGCGCTCCCACACGACATCCGCGATCGCGTCCGATGACAGCCCTGACAGCGTTGCCAGAGCGGCTCGGGCCGCAGCCGGAAGACGGTCCGCCACGGCCCGCGCGGAGTCGTCCGTCGCCGGCGCGCCGGTGCCCGCCTCGTGGCCCTCGGCCCGTGCGAGCAGCTCCCCGACCGCCTCCACGACAAGGGCGGCCGGATCGCTGCGGGTGAAGAACGCGATGTTGACGCTGACCGCCACACCGTCAGGGGCTTCGCCCACATGCAGCTGCGCGGAGGGGAAGTACGTCAGTGCCCCCGGCACACCCACCAGAACGTCGGCCAGTTCACGGGCCGAGCCGTAGTCCGCGGTGTGCTGGGGAACCTGCTCGGCACGCTCCGGCGGCCAGGTCAGCAGAGTCTTGCGGCCGCGCAGCGTGAAGCCGAAGTTGCCGGCGTGGTCCACGTGCACCCCCACGTTGGTGGAGGCGTAGCGGCCGATGAAGGTGTCGATGTCGACACGCCCCGCGATCGGGCTCCCCGTGTACCGGTACACGTCGTCGGCCAGCCGTTTGGCCCGGTCCCACAGTTCGGCGTCGACCGCGTGCAGCCCGGAGACGGCGACGCTCCAGTCGTGATCCCGCATGCGCCGGTCCACCCTGGCGAGGTAGCCGTCCAAAGTGCGGTCCTCGGGCAGCGGAAGGAAGGGCCGTGTGTCGATCGGCTGGGTACGCCCGTCCACGCTCACCAGGATCCGGGGCAGGCCCGAACCCTTCGGCCGGGCGGCCGGATCGGCCGCCGTGGTCAGCGCCCGCATCAACTCCTCGTCACCGAGCTCCAGTTGGACGGGGGAGGAGGTCAGCGACAGCGGCTGCCGCTCCCAGGTGCGGGAGGCGAACTCCTTCCAGAACCCGTCCAGTTCTGCCTCTGTCGCGGAGACCTGGTGGGACACGGCGAACTCCTGTGGTCAGGCCGCGACGTGCGGCAGTTCGAGAAGCCCTGGGGCCAGGGAGGCCGCTGCGATCACCCGGTGTCCTGCCAGGTTCTCCAGCAGCAGACGCCGCTGCGCGGCGGGTAGGCGCGACCGGTCCGCCAGTTCGGCTTCGCTCACGCCGTCGGCTGTGAGCAGCCACAGCAGCCGGCCCGCCGCGGAGACCCTGACGCGCTGCCCGGTCTCCGCGGATACGAGCAGACAACTGCCGTCGGGTCGGGCGTCCAGCACGTCGTGGGGCTGGGCGGCGTACCACGACGTGTGCTCCTGCTCGCCGAAGTCGCCTGCCTCGAACGTCACGGCCCCGTGCGCGGCGAGCCGCGCCAGTGTGGCCGCGGCGGTGCGCGGTGACTCGAAGTCACGCCACAGCTCGGCCGCGCCGTGTGCCCGGCCGTCGAGCAGCGGACTCCACTGCGACGGCACATCGAGGAGGGCGTCGCACGACGGCACATGCAGCAGGAGCCCCTTGCCGTCGGCCGACACCCTGCCCTGCACGCCGGGCGCCAGGCGCACCACACCGGTGGTGTCCATCAGCAGGCGCGGGGCGGCGGGCGCGGTGAGCCGCCGCGAGGGCAGCTCCGACTCGGCCAGCGCCCACAGGAACGACCACTCCTCGGCGTCCCCGATCCAGGTGCCGCGGTGGAACGCGGCTCCCGCGCTGCCGCCCGGACCACCGGAGGTCAGCTCGGCGGCGTCCTGCTGAGTCAGTCCTTCGGTCACCGTGTAGTCGAGATCGAACGCCAGGTCCTCGCCCTCGCCGGGCGGAATCAGTTCGACCCCGAAGAGGTCGGGACGCTCCCCGACGGGGGAGAGCACGTCCAGGATGAAGGGGCCGTTGGCGGCGGTCGAATACGGGACGTCGAACTCCTCCACCGACCGCTGCAGCGCCTGGTCGGCGAACTCCTGGGTGCGCAGGGCCTCTTCGCGGGTCTCACCGGGAAAGCCCGTCATGCAAAAGAGGTGCACCGGAACCTTGTTGCCCAGCAGGGCCTGCAGCGACGGCTCGATGTCCGCGACCTTGGTGCCCTTGCGCATCAGGTCGAGGACGCGCTGGTTGTACGACTCGAGGCCGAGGTCGAGGCGACGGCAGCCGGAGCGGCGCAGCGCGGAGGCCAGTTCGTCGTCGAGCCCCTTGCTGAACCGGGTCTCCCCGTACCAGAAGAGGTCGTGCCCGCCGTCGTTCAGCTCGCGCGACACCCCGCGCAACGAGGTCAGCGTCATGATCTCGTCCACGAACATGAAGCTGTCGGAGCCGTGCTTGGCCGCGAGCATGGCCATGTCGTGCACCACCTGCTCGGGCCGGCGGATACGGAACTTGTTACTGGCGAAGGGGATCGAGCAGAAGGCGCAGTCCCAGGCGCAACTGCGGGAAGCCTGAAGAGGCAGGACGGGGCCGGGCGCGAAGTACCGGTCGAGCGGCAGCCCGTCGAAGTCGGGGGTGGGCAGATCGGACACGTCGACCATGGCCGCCGGGTTCCGCAGCAGCCCGCCGCGGCCGTCGCGCTCCAAGAGCCCGGGGATGGTCCGGTCGTCGGCGCCGGTGATCCGGTCGCACAGCGCGGGCAGCGCGTCCTCGCCCTCGTAGGAGACGAAGGAGTCCACATAGGCGAAGAAGGGGTGCTCCTCCGTCCAGCGGCTCACCATGCGGGTCGTGAGATTGCCCCCCATGACCACATGGACGTCGGGTCTGCGGAGCTTGATGTGACGGGCCGTGGTGAGTGCCGCGATCAGCTGTGTGTCGGCGGAGACCGAGATGCCGACCACGGCGAGGTCGGCATCGTCGAGTCCCGGGATCGGACGGCGCTCCAGCGCCCAGCCGTACACATTGCGATCGGCCGAACCGGCCGCCTCCAGAACGGAGTCGGAACGCCGGTGGGAAAAGCACGAGAAGTTTCCCCGGAGGTCGAACTTCAAGCCGGGGAACGACGCCGAAACACAGGAGAGCCCGTTGCGTACAACGGTGGCCGCCTCCGTGAAAGCGTCCGGGGCGGCCAGAATGTCACGCGATTTGAGTGCGGCCCTGGCAGCGTCCATGCGCTGCACGGTGTCACCGAATACCGCAAGAATCTCCTCGTGCGCCCTGCGCTCCTGTGCGGGAAGCTCGCCGAGCCGGCGCTCTGCCTTCGGAAGCAGTTCCGCAAGGCCTTCGGAGGAAAGCAGCCAGTCCGTCTGCTCGATGCTCAGATCGAGTGACGACACCTGCCAGCCGTGCCGGCGCATGACCGCGGCCAGCAGGGGAACGGCGAGGTGCGGCGCGTAGACGTTCCAGATGGGCGGGTTGATGAGGAGTATTCGGGGCTGATGCATGTGTGCCCTCGTAAGGATCCGCTGCCGGATGGGGAGTCGAGCGTGGCCGTTACTGTGCGGACAGAACGTGCATGGGCCGGCGGGGCCGACCAAGAACACAGATCAGTTGTCGGCGCCGTCCTGCAGCAGCGCGTACTTGCTGTTGGCGCGCTTCGGGGTGACCGGCTCGACAGCGGTCGACTCGTCCGTCTCGGCGAGAGCGGCGAGCTTGTCGGCGTCCAGCTCCTGCGCGGATTCCTCGTGGTTGAGGTTCATATGGATCTCCCATTCTCGGTGGCTCGGTGGATGGTGCCCGACGAGATGACATGTGCGACGGTCGCGCCCGACTCCCCGGGCGTCCTGTACGGGCACAGCCAAACAGGAGCCGCTGGACCTTCACTCAGGAGGCGCTTGAGAACCCGTCCAGAACCCTCGCCCCGCCCGCACCTGGCGCCCGCCGCAGCCCGCGCCCCGCCCTCAGCCCCGCCCTCAGCCCCGCCCTCAGCCCCGGCCCCCGCCTCCGCTCCGCACCGGTGGCCCGAAGCCGCACTCGACGGCCGCTCGCTCCCCGCTTCCGGGCCGCCCACCTGCGGCGTCGCCTCACGAGGCGTGCGCAGCACCGTGCCGATACCGGCGAAGGTGACCAGGACGACTCCCAACGCCTGTGGCCAGGAGGGCTGTTGCGACAGCACCGCGGAGCCGACGACGACACCGACAGCAGGCTCCAGACTCATCAGGGTGCCGAAGACAGCCGTGGGCAGATCCCGCAGAGCGACCATCCCGGCGGCATACGGCAGGATCGGCAACAGCAGCGCCGCCAGGCCCGACAGGGCGAACGAGGACAGGTCCATCTGCCCGGCGACGCGGACGACATCGGCGAACGGCAGCGTCATCACCGACGCCGCCGCCATGGAGACGGCCAGCCCACCGAGGCCCGTGAACTGATCGCCCACCCGCTTGGTCAGCAGGATGTAGCCGGCCCAGCCCGCGGCCGCGCCGAGCGCGAACCCGACCCCGGCCAGATCCACCGCGCCGCTCCACGGCCGCGTCAGGGCGAGCACCCCGACTGCCGCGGCCAGCGGCCACAGTGCGTCGATCCGGCGCCGCAACCCGGCCACGGCCACCCCCAGCGGGCCGAGGAACTCGAGCGCCGTCGCGGTGCCCAGCGGGATACGGACCACCGCTTCGAAGTAGAGCAGGGTGAGCAGTCCACTGACCGCGCCGAGCAGCAGCGCGGTGCCCAGCTCGCGCCGGTCACGGCCGCGGATACGGGGCCGGGCGATCAGCCACAGCACCGCCGCCGCCCAGGTCAGCCGCAGCCAGGCAGTGCCGGGGACGCCGAATCGGTCGAAGAGCCAGCTGGAGGTTCCGGCACCGGTCTGCACACTGATCATGGCCACCACGGCGAGCGCGCTGCCGCGCAGGCGGGGGACGGGCATGGGCATCGTCGCTCACGCCCCGACGACGAGGTCGGGGACCGGGGACGCCACCGAGCGACCGGTGACGGCATCGATCCCCGGATGACCCACGGCACAGGGCGCGGTCAGCGGGTGCTCCACGGCGCACGGCCCGCCCGGCCAGCGCCCCTCCGCGAGCGAGAGGAGCCACTGACCCGTCTCGGCGTCCCGGTCCACACCCAGGAGGTCCGCGTCACGGTCCACCCGTCCCGGCGCGCGGACCGCCTGCAGCGCCAGGTAGAGCTGCGCCCGGTCGTCATCCACCACGGGCAGCGCGGGCAGTCGGCCGGCGGCGAAGTCGAACCAGCCCGCGTCCCCGTTCTCCAGCGCGTCACCGAGCAGTTTCCCGGCATCCTCGACGCGCAGCCGCGCCCCGCCCCGCTCGCACGCCAGGCGTACCAGGGCGCGGTCACCGGACGACACTCCCACCGTGTAGGCGGTGCGGGACTCCCGGGCAAGCAGGGCCGTGTCGACGCAGTGCTCATAGGCGAAGCGCACGGCGGGCGCATGTCCCGAGGAGATCAGCCGCCGCCACATTCCGGTGTCCAGGACGTCCCAGTCGGCGTCCGCGAACACCTTGAACAAAGCGGGCAGTTCGGCCAGGCGGTCCTCGGCGGCCAGCCGCTGGAACACCTCGGCGAAGCCCTCGACACGGGGCGGGGAACGAAGGGAATCCAGAGCCCTGGCAAGCTCGGGCAGGGTGCCGTCGACGACGGCTTCCTCGACGGCCCGTCGGACCTCCTCCTCGCCGAGCCGGACCTCGACGTCCGTGAGCGTGGCCAGCTTGCGCAGCGCCCCGTACCGGCCGCTCGCCAGGAGTGTGCGCATTCCGGTGGCCACGGCGTCCGGCCTGAACCGGACCGGTACGCGCGTGAGTTGACGCACATAGTCGACGGCGCCGAGCCGTCCGGCCGCCACCAGGACGTCGTACGCCCGCAGGGCCGTCGCCTCGTCGAGTTCCGGGCGTACGCCGGTCGCCGCGATGATCTGTTCGATGCCCCCGGCGTTGCCGCGCCGCGCGAGCCGGGTGCAGGCTCGGCCGATGAGGTCGGCTCCGGGCCGCCGAGCGGGCGGCAGATGTTTGGCGAGGAAGCAGAAGTCGTCCACCACGCCACGTTCCAGGGCCCGCTCGGTGGCCCGCGCCACCACGTCCTGCGGCAGCGAGGCCATCACGGGGACATGCTTGTGGAGCTGCTCCAGGACGTAGATCTCGTCCTGGTCCACCAGCCGGCGCGCCTGCGCCGTGATGAACTCCGCGGGCAGCCGGCCGAGCGTGCCGGGGGCGTCCTCGCTCAGGTGCTTGAGGAGATTGCGGTACGCGCGCATGGCCCTATCCCGCCAGTGCCAGCGGTCGGGTCATGTACGGCAGCAGGTGCGCGATGTCCTGGTCGCGGTTGAAGCGCACCATCGCCATGCGCAGCTCGGGGTCGTATCCTTCACGGCCGCGGAAGTCGGTGCTCTCGTCGGCGAGTTCCTCGCTCCACAGCCCCGTGTAGACCGGCAGGCCCATGCCGTGCCCGGCGAGCACCACCTCGAAGATCGACTGAATGGTCGGCGGGGTCCAGTCGCCCGGCTGGGTCGTCTGCTGCAGGTAGGAGCCCTCGGCGATGTAGGTGGGCGTGAGGTAGATCGTCAGCTCGGTGCCGTACCGGTCGCAGATCTCCTTCAGATACTCCATCGTGGCGACGGCCTCGCGCACCCCGTGCTCGTCGGACATCCGCGGCGCCGGCTTGATGAGGACGTAACTGGTGAGCTTGACGCCCAGGGAGCCGAGCAGCGCGACCCGGTCCTCCATGACCCGGCGCGAGATCTTCTTCTTGAGTACCCTCTGCCGGATGAAGTCGTCCTGCGTCTCGAAGCCGACCGTCACATCCAGCCGGGGCGCGTGGGTGGTCTTGGCGATGTGTTCCAGGTAGTCGCGCTTGACGTACTCGGGACGTGTCTCGATGGACAGGATCTCGAGGTTCTCCATCTCCCTTGCGCGGTGCAGCAGATGGTCCACGGACTCACGGTGGAAGCGGCGCGGGTCGAGCGCGGATCCCTCGTTGCCGAAGGACAGCTGGCGGAACCCGCCGAGCTGGTCCGCCTTCTCGGTGAACACATGGTCGATCTGCCGGTTGATCTGCTCGGCCGTCACCTCGAAGGTCGCCGAGCGGGTCGGCAGGGCGCAGTAGGTGCACTGGAACTGGCACTTCGTCGTGTAGAAGGACAGCACGAGGTCGCGCCGGGTCAGGAAGGTGCGGGTGCCGATGTAGAGCGGCAGGTTCGGGTCGTGGTTCTCGGGACCGTCGAGGCTTTCGGACATGGGTGGCCCACCTTTCGAGCTGCGGGGGAGTGATGAGGGAGGCGAAGCAAGGGGGACGAGAGGCTCGGCGAACGGCCTTCGAGTCCGCATCAGGACATGGGCGTTTCTGCTTCGGCCCCGTCAGGGCCACGGATGCAGGACGACCTTTCCGCACTCCTTGGTGAGCTGGGTCTTCCACGCCTGCTCGATGTCGTCGAGCGGGAACGTGTGCGTGATGAAGCGGTCGATCAGCGCGCCGCTGCGGGCGATCACGTCGAGCATTCCGGGAGCGTGCTGCAGATACAGATCGAGGCTGCCGTGGAGGGTGACGCCCTTCTGGATCAGGTCCCGGTCCACGTGGATCTCCAGCTCACCCGACTCCCCGAGGAACGTGACCTGTCCGCCGCGGCCCACGGCGTCGAGCCCGAACCGCTGGTAGGGAGCCTGCGCGGAACAGTCGATGGCGCGGTCGACACCTTTGCCGCCGGCGAACTCCCGTACCGCGGACAGGGCGTCGGGCGCGGTGATGTCCACGACCAGGTCCGCGCCCAGGTCCCGCGCCAGCTCCCGCCGGTAGGGGCTGCGTCCGGCGCAGATCATCCGCGCGCCCCGGGCCCGCCCGTTGATCACGGCGCCGAGGCCCACTTGTCCGAGCCCGGTGACCAGGACCGTCTGCCCCTCGGCGACCTCCATGTTCTCCATCGCCGTATACGTCGCACCCATCCCGCAACAGGCCATCGCGGCATGCTCGTACGACATCCCCTCGGGGATCGGGATCAGCAGGTGCTCCCGCTTGATCATGTACTGGGCGAAGCCGCACTCGCCCGATACGCCGCCGCTCACCGCCAGCGGATCCTCGGTGTCCTCGCAGTGGGCGTAGCGCCCCGAGGTGCACAGCGCACAGCGCCCGCAGGGATATCCGCTGAGCACGACCACCCGGTCCCCGGGCCGGAAGGCACTGCCGGCCCCGGCCTCGACGACCTCGCCGGCTGCCTCGTGCCCCAGCGAGTCCCAGCGGTTGCGGTCGCGGAAGTCCCCGTGCTCGTACGCCAGATGCTCGTTGCACATGGGTGCGGCGAGCACTTTCACCAGGACGTAGTCCTGCGCGATCAGCGGCAGCGGCTTCTCGATGATCCGGCTGGCACCGGGCCCGTCCAATGCGGCGACTTTCATGAGGGCCTGTGCGGCCATGATCGCTCCAGGAGGTCGAGGAAGGAGGCCTTCCGGCTTGGCAACTTCTTGCCTGAAGATTGGCAATCCGTCCTCGAAGCGCATTCTCGGCAGGCTTGACCGGTGGTGGAGGCGCAGGTGAGAGTGGTCAACTCTTGCCTGAGGCGACGCCGGGCCTTGCCAAGTCCACACCTGAATGCGCCGCGGGAGCAGGCGAGTTACCCACGTTCACGTTCCGGACCGCCTCACTCGGGCCAACGTCATCGCGTGCCGGAGGGCGCCGCGGCAGGCGCGGCTGAAAAGCCCCCGCAGCGGGCCGGTGAAGTGCAGTCCCCGCGCCCCTGCCAGACGCTGGTCAACCTTCCAACTTGGCACGGGCAGTGAGGCCAGGGCCAGAGCATCTCGCCCACGGAACAGCGGGGGAGAACGCGGGGCAGAGCGGACGAACTGCCGCCTTGTAGCGCCCGAAGCGCCGGTCCTACGGTTCCGCCACCGATGCCGGGCGTCCTGCCGACCGGACAGGCGTCGGCGTTACGAAGGTGCCGCGGTCCCCACGCCCGGCCCGGCGTCCCTCCACCACCGGCCTCGTGAGACGCGAGGACGGTGCGGCCGGCCCCGCTCCAGGGGCAGGCCGGTCGAACGCCCAAGACACTCACCCGGGGAGCGAGCGCTGTGACGGGATCGGATAGTGCGAGTGCGGTGCCTGCGCCGGACCACAGTCCTGCCCAGGCGGCTGCCGGGGACGGTCGCGACGTGAGGATCCCGTTGTCCTTCGCCCAGCGCAGGCTGTGGTTCCTGGACCGTCTGGAGGGACCCTCGGCGACGTACAACATTCCGTTCGCGCTGCGTCTCGAAGGGCACCTGGACATCGACGCCCTGGCCGCGGCGGTGACGGACGTCGTCACCCGGCACGAGAGCCTGCGCACGCTGCTCGTCGAGAGCGCGGACGGCACGCCCGAGCAGCAGGTGGTGCCCGCGGACGAGGCGGACGTCCCCTTCGGCATGGCGGACATCGAGCCGGACGCGGTGAACGCGTCACTGAACGAGTCCGCGGGCCGGGGCTTCGACCTCGCCGAGGAACTGCCGATACGGACCTCCGTGTTCCGGCTCGCTCCGCAGGAGCACGTGGTGCTGTTCGTGTTCCATCACACGGCAGCCGACGGTGCGTCGATGGCGCCGTTCCTGAGCGACCTGATCACCGCGTATGCCGCGCGCCGCGAGGGCGATGCTCCCGCTTACGACCCGTTGCCTGTGCAGTACAAGGATTACGCGGTGTGGCAGCGCGACATGCTCGGTGATCCGGATGATCCGGAGAGTGTGGCGGCGGAGCAGCTGGCCTTCTGGCGTGCGGAGTTGGCGGGCGTGCCACAGCCGGTGCAACTGCCCCTTGACCGGCCGCGGCCGACCTCGGCGAGTCATGACGGCGGTTATGTCGATCTGGAGCTCGCACCCGAATTGCTGGCCGGTATCGGCGAGTTGGCTGCGCGTCATGGTGCGACGGCGCCGATGGTGGCGCAGGCGGTGCTCGCGGTGCTGCTGCACCATCTGGGTGCCGGCAACGATCTGACGATCGGCAGCCCGATCGAGGGCCGCGGCGACGAACAACTCGAAGAGCTCATCGGGTTCTTCGCGAACACGTGGGTGCTGCGGGTCGACCTGGCGCGGAACCCGACGTTCGACGAGCTCCTGGACCAGGTACGGGAGCGGGCGCTCGGCGCGTACGACCACCAGGACATCCCCTTCGAGCACCTGGTGGAGCTGCTGAGTCCTGAGCGGACGACGGCGTACAACCCGTTGTTCCAGGTGATGCTGGCGTGGCAGTTCGGCTGGTCGCCCGTCGAGCTGCCCGGGCTGACGGTGACTCCGCTGCCGCTGGGCACCGACACGGCGAAGTTCGACCTGTTCTTCAACATCGTCCCCGACCTGTCGGGGCGTGCGTACGGCCGCCTGGAGTACGCGAGGGAACTGTTCGACCACTCCACCGCCGAGGCGCTCGTCGACCGGTTCGTGCGGGTGCTCACGCAAGTGGTCGCCGACCCGGGGACCCGGATCGGCCGCGTCGACGTACTCAGCGCCGAGGAGCACCGACGTCTTGCCCGGCTCAATGACACGTCGATGCCGGTGGCCACGGCGACCCTGCCCGAGCTGATCGCGGCGCAGGCGGCCCGCACCCCGGAGGCGGCAGCGGTCGTCTGCGGCCGGACCTCGCTCTCGTACGGGGAGTTGGAGGCGCGAGCGGGACGGCTCGCGGGGGTGCTGCGCGAGCACGGAGTCGGCCCGGATGTCCTGGTGGCGGTCGCCCTGCCGCGCTCGGCCGAGCTCGCGGTCGCCCTGCTCGGTGTACTGAAGGCCGGTGGCGCGTATCTGCCGGTCGACCCCGGCTACCCGGCCGCCCGAGTGGATCTCCTGCTGAGCACGGCGGCCCCGGCGCTCGTCCTCACCGGCCGGGCGACGGCGCAGACCGTGCAGGGCTGCCGCCCACCGGTGCTGCACCTGGACGACCTGCAGCTGGACCTCGACCCCGACGGCCAGGCCGTCACGGGCGCACCCGAAGGACTCGACCCCGCCCACCTCGCGTATGTGATGTTCACGTCCGGATCGACCGGGACGCCGAAGGGCGTCGCCCTCACCCACGCCGGCATCGTGAACGGCATCAAGGACCTGGCCACCCGCACCAGGGTCCGGGCGGGCTCGCGGATGCTGGCGGCGACGTCGGTGAACTTCGACGTGTCCGTGTTCGAGATCTTCACCGCCCTGACCTCGGGCGCCACCGTCGAGATCGTGCGGGACGTCCTCGAACTCGCCGAGCGGGACAGCTGGACAGGCACCACGATCAGCGCGGTCCCGGCGGTGTTCACCGCGCTCCTCGACCAGCTCGCCGACACCGGGCCGCAACTCGACGTCGAAACAGTGGTGTTCGCGGGCGAGGCGCTCTCGTCGGACCTCGTGCGCAGGGTGCACAAGGAACTTCCCGGCACCCGGGTCATGAACGCCTACGGACAGACCGAGAGTTTCTACGCCTCCACGTTCAGCGCACCGAGCGCCTGGACCGGCACCGGAGCCGTGCCGGTGGGCACACCACTGGCGAACATGCGGGCGTACGTGCTCGGCCCGGAGCTCGCGCCGGTGCCCCCGGGTGTCGTCGGCGAGCTGTACGTGGCTGGCGCGGTGGCCCGCGGCTATTACGGGAACGGCGGCGCCACGGCGGAACGTTTCGTGGCCAGTCCGTTCGGCGATCCCGGCACGCGCATGTACCGCACCGGCGACCTCGCACGCTGGGACGCCGACGGACAACTCGTCTACGAGGGCCGCGCGGACAACCAGGTCAAGGTCAACGGCATCCGCGTCGAGCCCACCGAGATCGAGGCCGTACTCACCCAGCATCCGGCGATCCAGCAGTCGGTGGTGACGGTACGGACCGATCCCTCCGGCCGCGGACGCCTGGTGGGCTACGCCGTGGTGGCGGACACCAGTACCCAGGTATCGGCTTCTGACCTTCGGCGGTTCGTGGCGAAGCGACTGCCGGACTACATGGTGCCCGCCCAGCTGATCACCTTGGACCGGCTGCCGTTGACGGCGAGCGGCAAGCTGGACCGGGCCGCGCTGCCGGAACCCGAGTTCACCGGCGGTGCGTACCGGGCGCCGGGCAATGACACCGAGCGGGTCCTCGCCGAGGTGTACGCCGATGTCCTGGGCGCCCGTGAGATCGGTGTCGACGACGATTTCTTCACCAGCGGCGGCGACAGTATCCGCTCCATCCAGGTGGTGGCCCGGGCCAAGAGCCGCGGGGTGATCGTGACCACGCGGGAGATCTTCGAGCACCGCACGGTGGCACGGCTGGCCGAGTCGGTGGCCGAGCGCGCCGACGAGGAGCGGGTCGTCCTTGCCGAGCTGCCGGGCGGTGGTATGGGCTGGGCACCGCTGCCGCCCACCGCCGCACATGTGCTGCAACTGGGCGGTGGCATCGGCCGGTTCTGCATGTCCGCTCTGGTGACGCTGCCCGCCGGGATCGACCGTCCGACGCTGGCGGCCACGCTGCAGACGGTGCTCGACCGGCATGACGCGTTGCGGGCGAAGCTGGACCGGGTCGATCCGGGGCTGCGGATGCAGCCGCACGGCGCGGTCAAGGCCGACCAAGTGCTGCGCGAGGTCCCGTACCGGGCGCAGGAGGTACAGCGTGAACTCGACGCGGCCGCCGACCGTCTGGACCCGGACGCAGGGGTGATGGCCCAGTTCGTCCGGTTCACCGACTCCGGGGACGGTCAGTCCGACCGGCTCCTGATCGTGCTGCACCACCTGGTCGTAGACGGTGTCTCCTGGCGGATCCTGCTCCCGGACCTGGTGGACGCCTGGCAGCAGGCCACCGGCGACACCGCACGAGCCGACACCGCACGAGCCGACACCGCACGAGCCGACACCGCACGAGCCGACACCGCACGAGCCGACACCGCACGAGCCGACACCGCACGAGCCGACACCGCACGAGCCGACACCGCACGAGCCGACACCGCAC